>NZ_FOJJ01000007.1 GCF_900111775.1 Desulfuromonas acetexigens
AAATGGACCCTGCCGATCCGGGACTGGAAGGCGGCCCTCAACCGGTTTTCCATCCTGTTCGAAGACAGAATGCCAGCTTACTGATAACCGAAAACCAAACCATTTACACAAAATGATTTACACCGCCGCCGTTGATGACACCAGCCTGAGCCGCAGATGCGACAAAAAACGAAATACCCAGCAGCGTCGCCAATTTTTTCCCGAAACTTCTCCTCATTTTTTTCCTCCTTCTTCTTCCCTTGAGTTTAGGTCTTCTTCTTTTTTCGATTTCTTGCCCCAGATACGAAAGCCACCCATGTATCACCCCCCTCGCGCACCCTCCTTTCTTCTCAGAAAAAACCGGGGTATCGATTTATGCGTTCTCCGACGGGGAACATACTCCGCCATGAAACGTTTTTATCCAACGGAGAGAAACTCCGTCGACTTGTTCGGTTTAAGAGCAAGGGCAGTGCCAAGCTGGACGGAATTTCGCAACCGACCGATTTCATGAAGAAAAATCGAAAGCGTCAAAGAAAACGGAGAAAACAAAAACGCAACCTGGGCTGCGCTTCAGAGGGGGGAATGCGGTGAAAACAGGGAGGGAACGACCGAGGAGGGGACGCAACCGCGGCTGCTTAGTGCAACCGCGGTTGCGCGGTATTTACGGCAGATAAAACCGAATGATGGATGGGCAGGGAATTATCCCCGTTTTTGCAGGGCGTCGCGGATTTCCCGCAGCAGAACCACATCCTCCGGCGGTGCCGGCGGCTCGGCGGGAGCTTCTTCTTCCTTCTTGCGCAGAGAGTTGATCCCTTTGACCAGCATGAAGATAGCGAAAGCGACGATGACAAAATCGACCACGGTCTGCAGGAAAGCCCCGTAGTTGAGAGTCGCGGCGCCAGCCGCTTTGGCGTCGGCCAGGGTCGCGTAGGTTTCGCTCCCGAGGTTGATAAAGAGTCCGGTAAAATTGACCCCACCGAGCAGTTTGCCGATAGGCGGCATGATGATGTCGTTGACGATCGAAGTGACGATCTTGCCGAAGGCGGCGCCGACGATGATACCGACCGCCATATCCACGGCATTGCCCTTGACTGCAAACTCTTTGAATTCCTTAACCAGCGACATAGATCCTCCGTTTAAATGATGGAAATGAATTAATGGCCCAGCGCAAATGATAGCCCTTTTTTAAAAAAAATCAACCTCTACTGAGACCGCAAAATAATATAATTTCAGATAGATATGATCCGAATCCTCTAGTCGGTGTGGCCTTTTCTGGAGGTCCCCAAACCATCGGGAAGCAACGCGGGGGGAAAATTCTGATAGCAGACCGGACGCAAAAAACGCTGGATGGCCGCCGTGCCGACAGAGGTAAAACGGCTGTCGGTGGTGGCCGGATAGGGACCGCCATGGACCATGGCCGGACTGACCTCGACCCCCGTGGGGAAACCGTTGCAGATCAGACGCCCGGCTTTGACTTCGAGAATGCCCGGCAGTTCGGAAAAGGCGGAAAAATCACCGGCGGTGCCGTGCAACGTGGCGGTCAGTTGACCGCGCAGCCGCCGCGCCGCGGTCACCAACTCATCCCGGTCGGCGCACGCGACCAGCACCGCCGCCGGCCCGAAAATCTCCTCGGACAGTTCCCGCTCCTTGTAAAAAGAGGCGAAATCCGTGCGCAGCAGGACCGGGGCGGCCAGACACGCGCCAGAGGCGGCTTCCCCCACCTCCCCGAACGGCCGAACGCCCGCAATGCGGGAACGGCGACCAACCTCGGAAAGATACGCCTCGCGAATCCCACGATGCAGCATGACCCCGGCGGATTTTTCCCCGAGCATGGCGGAGACCCGAGAGGCGAAGGTCTCCAGATCCGACCCGGCGATGGCGAAGAGCAACCCCGGATTGGTACAGAACTGCCCGACCCCCAAAGTCAGCGCCTCGGCGAACCCGGCGGCGATCTCCGCCCCCCGCTCCCGTAAGGCTTCGGGGAGCAGAAACTGAGGGTTGCTGCTCCCCATTTCGGCGAAGACTGGTATCGGCTCATTCCGCGCCGCCGCGAGATTGAAAAGCGCCCGACCCCCTTTGAGCGAACCGGTGAAGGCCACCGCCCGCACCAGCGGATGTACCGCCAGGGAAGCGCCCAACGAGTGGGAACTTCCCTGAACCAAGGCAAAAACCCCGGCCGGCAGGTGACAACGACGCAAGGCAGCGACGATGGCCCGCCCGGCGAGTTCCGAGGTGCCGGGATGAGCAGGGTGCCCCTTGGCCAGCACCGGACAGCCCGCCGCCAGCGCCGAGGCGGTATCGCCGCCGGCGACAGAAAAGGCCAGGGGGAAATTACTGGCGCCGAAGACCGCCACCGGCCCCAGGGGAATATAACGCAGGCGCAGATCGGGCTTGGGCAACGGCGTCCGGTCCGGGTCACCCGGATCGATACGAATACCGCGATAATCTCCGGCTCGGACGACTTGCGCGAAAAGCCGCAGCTGATTCACCGTGCGCAGCTGTTCCCCTTCGAGGCGGGGCCGGGGCAGGCCGGTTTCCGCCCCGGCCCGGTCGAGCAGCTCATCCCCCAGGGCCAGCAGTTCCTCGCCGACGGTCTCCAGCAAAACCGCCCGCCGCTCCGCCGAGGCGTTCCGGAAGGTATCGAAATCGCGCTCGGCCGCCAAGGCGGCGCGATCCACATCCCGGGCCGTCCCTTCGCAGAAGGGCGGCTCCAGCGTTTCGCCGGTGGCGGGATTCACGGCCTGGAAGGTTTCTCCACAGGAAACCGGCTCCTCGCCGTCGATCAGCTGACATCCGGTGATTCTCATGGTCAGTTGCCCTTTCGTCAAAGATCAGGAGAGCTTGGGCAGTTCCGCATCAAAGACCGACCACACACGCTCTTGCAGGGCGGCGAAGAACTCCCGGGTGATGAACTTGGGCAGCTTGACGTTGGGGTTGGGCTGATCGAAAACAATGGACGGCAGCGCGTATTCAGATTTTTCATACCCCTGCCGCCGCTCCAGGGCCAACCCCAACAAGAACGCCCGCCGCACAGCGGCGTTGAGTTCCTCGGAGGTCACTTCGAGGCCGGTCGCCTCCTTGACGGCGCGGACAATGAGAGGATGGTCGATGGGCACCCCGACGAACTTGCACAGGCCGATCATGTCGTAGCCGACGATGAGCAGGCCGGTTTGGGTGATGGCGTCGACCCAGTAGTCGAGATCGGTCTTGCCCTGGCGCACCAGCAGCAGGTAGGTGCCCATCGACATGTGCCCGCCGGCGATGGCCCAGGCGTAACCAGGATTGGTTTCCGGCAGATAGGCAGGGAGCTCCATCCCTTTGACCTGGATGGCATAGCCGGTTTCGCCCAAATGCCGGGAAAGGCGCTTGGAGCCGCCGCCGATTTCCGGCGCCTTGCCGGTTCCGGCCAGATGGATCAACTCCTTGATTTTATCCAGCTCGCCGAAGGTCGCGCCATTGAGCAGGGGGGTATCCGGATGGCGCTGGTTGTAATCGAGCACATAGGCGATGGTGGTGCCGAGGGAGATGGCATCCATGCCGAGGTTGTCGGCCATCTGGATCAACTCCCCCGCCGGCTCGCCGTGGTGCAGACCCAAATTGGTCCCGAGCAAATTGAGGGGTTCGAAGTCGAATTTGGCGAGGAATTCGCCCTTGCCCCCGTTCGGCTCGCGGCGGTAGATGTTGTTGTGGCAGCGGATGCCGCAGCGGAAACAGCCGGCCGAGGCGACCTCCAGATCCTTGACCACGTTTTCGCGAAAGACCTGCTCGACTCCGTCGTTCCCCTTGGGCTGGAAATTGTTCTCGGGCACGGCGTAAAAGGCCTGCAACACCTCATAAGAGGCCCAGGTGCCGCCGTTCCCCCCCTGGGCGATGGGCTGGAAGCGGGCTGAGCCGCCGCCGTGGACGATCTCTTTGTTGATGGCGGCGATCTCCGCCGTCGGCTTGTCGAGCTTGTCGCGGCTTTGCGCCACCAGGGCGACAAGGTTTTTGTAGCCCATCAGACTGCCCATCCCCCCGCGTCCGGCGAAGCGGCACTTGTCGTCGCCGCTTTTGAGCTGGTTCTCGGTGCTCAGGGCCACCGCCCCCATGTAGTTGGCGCGATAATTCTCCCCGGCCGGACCGATGGCGGCGAAGTGGGCGTCGGGGTACTCCCGGCGCAGGGCCATGATCTTCTCGTGGGTGGTCAGCCCGAGCAGGTGCCCGGCCGGTTTCAGTTCCAGCCTCGGCCCCTGGTCGCTTTCGGAAATCACCGCGTAGACCGGGGTCGGCGAGCAGTGCTCGAAAATGATCTCATCCAACCCGGTCCACTTCAGCTTGTAACCGAATTTGCCGCTGGAGGCCGACCACATGGCGGCCGGCAGTCCCCGGTCCGAATGCTTGAGGGGGCTGTAGCCGGAAAAATAGGTGCGCATTCCGGTCATGATCGCCGAACCGGTCAAGAGGCCGGTGTTGACGATCAGGGGATTTTCCAGGCAATAGGCCTCGCGGATTTGCCGCTCGGCCAGCAGTTGAAAGGAGCGCCCGAAACCGCCCAGCACATCTTCCAGGTTGGCGCAGGGAACATCCTCGAAAACCATTTTGCCGTCGGCCAGATCGACGGTGCAGCGATGGTAGGAAATCCGCGAAGGATTGGAGACCGGATCGTTCGTTTCAATGCGCATGGGCACACCTCGCAACGGAGAAAAGGGCTGAAAATCGATAGAGCGGGCTAGCCGCCGGCCACCAGGGGAAAGAGGGCGAGCAGATCGCCGTCGCGCAGCACCCGGTCGAGGGTGGCGCGCTCGTCGTTGACGATGACGATGTCCGGCTGGTTCAGCGGGATATCGAGATCGAGCACCACCTGCGCCGCCGTAGTCCCTTCAGGGTAGGGGCGAAGTTCCTCGCGAAAGCGCCCCACCCGGAAGGAACCGTGAAGTCTGACGACAATATGCATGAAGAATCCTCCGACAACGACATCCGAATCCAATGAATGTCTTTAAATCCAAAATGTAAGTTTGCACAATTCAAAGGGCGAATTCAAGTCTTCCCTGCCCGGAAAAGCTTGAACCTTTGGAGCGTTTCTGCAATATTTTCGAAACAATTCACTTATCAAGGAAGGAACTTTTTCTTTTGGACTGGAAACGCTTTTTCGACGGACTGGGGATGAACGGCACCCGCTGGCAGTGGCGGATCATGCGTTGGGAGCGGGACTTCAAGAGCCTGCTCAAGGGGCAACCGACCAGCGGCGGCGCGGCCTTTTCCCTGAGCAAACTGATTCTCGTCGGCAATCTCATCCTCTTCTCGCTGATGATCGTGCAGGGTACCGCCCTCGGCCTCGGTGGCCGGGTGCTGCTGGCGCCGCCGACCCAACTGCTGATCCATTGGGGCGGCCAGTTCTGGCCGCTGGTCCTGCAGCAGGGGGAGTGGTGGCGCTGCCTGACCTACGCCTTCACCCACGGCGGCATCCTGCACATCGGCTTCAACATGATGGTGCTGCATCAGGTCGGGCCGCTCATCGAATCGGAACTGGGCAAGGCGCGCTTCCTGGTCCTCTACACCCTGACCGCGCTGACCGCCACGATCCTCGGCTACCTCTGGCATCCCATGACGCCGGTGGTGGGCGCTTCCGGCTCGCTCTTCGGCCTGATCGGCTTCGCCGTCGCCTACTATCACCGCCTTGGTCAACCGGGTCGTTATATCCGCGACTTCATGTTCCGCTGGGCGGTCTACGCCTTCATCTTCGGCCTGCTGGTCGGCGCCGACAACGCCGGGCATCTCGGCGGTGCCCTTGGCGGCGCGGCCCTCGGTCTGGTCATGCCCCTGCGTTATCTGCCCAAAAGCCCGGCGGCGAAATTCTTCAACCTGCTCGCCCTCGCCTGCCTGGCGGCCATCATCTATAGTCTGATCATGCTGGCCCTCTCCCTCGCCGGCGCTGCAAATTAGGAACGCTCATGGCCAAGGAGAAATTTCCCGTCACTCCGGCGATCCGCCTGCTGCGTGAGAAAAAGGCGGCCTTCACCGAACATCTCTACGCCTACGAGGACAAGGGCGGCACCGCCGTCTCCTCCCGGGAACTGGGCGTCGATGAACACGCCGTTATCAAGACCCTGGTGATGGAGGATGAGGCGGCCCGGCCGCTCATCGTGCTGATGCACGGCGACCGCCAGGTCTCGACCAAGGAACTGGCCCGCCAGATCGGCTGCAAGACCGTCTCCCCCTGCGCGCCGGCGACGGCGGACAAGCACTCGGGCTATCAGGTCGGCGGCACCTCCCCTTTCGCCACGCGCAAGGCGATGCCAGTCTATCTGGAGGAGACCATCACCGAGCTGCCGCGCATCTACATCAACGGCGGCAAACGGGGCTTTCTCATTGGGCTCGATCCCCGGGAACTGATTCGGGTGCTGCAACCGAGGTTGGTTAAGGTAGGGATTTAGGCTGAAGGCTGAAGACTGAAGGCAAACCCCTTATCGAGGAGGGCTACATGAATTCGGAACTGTTCCAGCGGGCGGCTGAGGCGGTCAGAGGCGCCGAGGCGCTGGTCGTTACCGCCGGGGCGGGGATGGGGGTCGATTCGGGGCTGCCCGATTTTCGCGGCGATCAGGGGTTCTGGAACGCCTATCCCATGTACGAACGGCTCGGCCTGAGTTTCGTCGATGCCGCCAATCCCGCGCACTTCCACCGCGATCCGGCCTTCGGCTGGGGCTTCTACGGCCACCGCACCAACCTCTACCGGAGTACCGTCCCCCACGCCGGTTTTCACCTGCTGCGGCAATGGGCCGAGCGTTTCGAACTCGACACCTTCGTCGTCACTTCCAACGTCGACGGCCAGTTCCAGAAAGCCGGTTTCGCCGAAGAGCAGATGCTCGAAGTTCACGGCTCCATCCACCATCTGCAATGCCTCACCCCCTGCTCTTCGGCAATCTGGAGCAACCGGGAAGAAATTCCCATCGATTTCGCGACCATGCGCGCCAAACACATCCCCCTCTGCCCCCGCTGTGGCGGCACCGCCCGCCCCAACATCCTCATGTTCAGCGACTTCTCCTGGATCGGCGGGCGCAGCCACGGCCAGCAGATGCGCTTCGACATCTTCCTCGAACAGCACCGCAAAGAGCGCCTGGCGATCATCGAAATGGGTGCAGGCAGCGCCATCCCCACCATCCGTTACACCAGCGAGCGCCTCGGCGAACGCGGAAACGCAACGGTGATTCGCATCAACCCCCGCGAACCCCATATCCGCTCGCCGCACATCTCCATCGCCACCGGCGCCCTGGAAGGGCTCACCGGCATCGACCGGGCGCTGGGACACCCCTAAACTTCTTCTGCGGCAGTCCCTTCGATCCGACGCCCTATACCTCCGCGCATGGGCGGCTTATCCCCTATTGATGATAAAAAATATCCGCGCGACTTGTGTTTTTTTTCGCGTCCACCGTAAACTTACAAAAGATTGATTAATTTACCCCAACTTCCCCTCTTACCCTGTGTACACGAACATTGTGAAACAACGCGTTAGGAGAATGCGATGGTCCGCTGGGCGAAATGCATTTTTTTCTGTTGCTGCCTCCCCCTGCTGCTGGTCCTGACCGCTTGCGAGGGAGAAGCGCCGCGCAGCGTCGACCTCAGCCGCCGAGAGACGACGAACCCTCCTTCCTACGACCCTGGAGAACCGGCGCTGAACCTGAGTATCGGCTCGATCGTCACTCCGGCCCAGGGGTACGTCTATTACGAGCAGCTGATCGACTATCTCACCAAAGAGCTGGGACGCCCCATCAACGTGGTCGATCCGGGCAGTTACGAAAAACTTCTCACCCTGCTCGAAACCGGCAAGGTCGATGTCGCCTTTGTCTGCAGCGGTACCTACGTCGAGGGGCAAAAACGCTTCGGCCTGGAGTTGCTAGCCGCCCCATTGGTGGACGGCAAGCCGCTTTATGACGCGAACCTGATAGTGCCCGAAGACAGCCCGGCGCAAAGCCTCGCCGACCTGCGCGGAAAAAAGATGGCTTTTGTCGATCCCCATTCCCGCACCGGCGGCCTGGTCGTGGCCAGGGAACTGGAAAGTCTGGGGACGACGCCGGAGGAGTTTTTCGCCAACGTCCGCTACACCTACGCCCACGACCAGTCCATCCTCGCCGTCGCCTACGGCCTGGTGGATGCGGCCTCGGTCAACAGCTTCATCTGGGATTATCTGCGCTCTCGCGACCCGAAACTGGCGATGAAAGTTCGGGTACTCGCCCGCTACGGCCCCTACGGCATCCCGCCGGTGGTCGCCGCCCCCCACACCGACGGGGAATTGCGTCGCCAGGTGCGTCAGTCCCTGCTGGAGCTGCACAAAAACGAACGGGGCCAGGCGATTCTCGCCGGCATGCATATCGATCGATTCGTTCCCACGAACGACGGCGCCTATGACTCGGTGCGTCAATTCAAGGGGATGCCATAACGGAAACAGGGAGGGGGCATGTTTCATAAATATTTCCGGACTATGCTGCTCTGCGGCCTGCCCTGGCTGCTACTGTGTTCGGCCTGCGACCGCGGCTCGGCACAAAAAATCAATCTCGCCGACCGGGTTGATCTGCCCGAAATCGAACAACGCTCGAATCCGCGAGCGCTGCGCCTCAGCATCGGCTCGATCATCACTCCCGAACAGGGCTACGTCTATTACCGGCAGCTGGTCGATTATCTGAGCAACCGGCTCGATCTGACAATCACCGTCGTCGATCCCGGCAATTACGGGAAACTCAATACCATGCTGAAAAACGGTGACGTCGATGTCGCCTTCGTCTGCAGCGGCCCCTATGTCGAAGGGCGGGAAGCCTTCGGGCTCGAACTGCTGGCCGCGCCGGTGGTCAACGGCGAAGCGGCCTACTATTCCAACCTGATCGTCCCCGCGAGCAGCCCGGCGAAAAGCCTGGACGACCTTCAGGGCAAGAGCTTCGCCTTCACCGATCCCCAGTCCAACAGCGGCTGCCTGGTTCCCGGCAACCAACTGGCGCAACGAGGGCACACCCCCGAGTCCTTTTTTGTCTCCTTCAGCTACACCTATGCCCATGACCGCTCGATTCATGCTGTATCCGAGAGTCTGGTCGATGGTGCCGCCGTCGACAGCCTGATCTGGGATTATCTCAGCGCCGCCGACCCGAAATTGCACAGGCGCGTGCGCGTCGTGGAGCGTTTCGGCCCCTTCGCCATTCCGCCGGTGGTCGCCGCGCCACACGTTCCCCAGGAGCTACGAGAAAAGTTCCGCCAGGCGCTGCTGACCATGCATCAGGATCCTCAAGGGCAAACGATCCTGCAAGGGATGCATATCGACCGCTTCACCCCCATCGACGACGGCGCTTACGACACCATCCGCCAGATGTTGAACACGATTGGACAGGAAACCCCCTGATGCCCTTTCTTACGGGATTGCGCAAAAAAATCTATCTGACCTTTGCTGGCCTCTCCCTCTTCTTTGGCCTGGCCCTGGTGCTGTTCGTCACCTTCGAGTATTCCCAGGAATTGCGCAGCGAGCTGGAAAAACGCGGCATTTCCATCGCCCGCCATCTAGCCCAACAGAGCATCGCCCCGATTCTCACCCGCGACCCTTTGACCATCAAGCTTAATGCCATCCAGGCGCAGGCGACCGAGGAAGATATCGTCTATATCTTCTTCCGCGACCCGCGCAACGGTGAAGTCTTTGCCCATACCTTCAGCAACGGGTTTCCCTCGGCGCTGCTCGATGTGAACCCCCTCCCCCCGCACGAAGACCACAGCATTACCCACCTCGCCACGGAACAGGGGAAGATTTACGATGTGGCGGTTCCGGTGGGCCGGGGCGGCCTCGGCCAGGTGCACGTCGGCATCTCGGCGCAACCGGTAAACAGCGCCGTCCAGCGACTGACCCGCGACATCGCCCTGGCCTCCCTGCTGTTGGCCGGGCTCAGCCTGCTCTTGAGCTTGCCGCTGTCGGCGGCCCTGGTGCGCCCTCTGGGGCAATTCACCTATGCCGTCCGAGAGTTGACCGCCGGGCGCTTCGGCCAGCGGATCGCCGAAGACGGACAGGACGAAATCGGCGAGTTGGCCCGTTCCTTCAACGCCATGAGCGAAAAGCTGCGCGACGCCCAGCAAGAGCTGCTCGAACGCAACCGCCTGCTCGCCGAGGAGGTGGACCGGCGGCGGCAGGCGGAGGGCAAGCTTGCCTCGCAGCTCAAGTTTTTGGCGACGCTGATGAACGAACTGCCCGAACCGGTTTTCTATAAAAATACCGAAGGGATTTACCTCGGCTGCAATCGGGCCTTTGAAGAGTTCTACGGCATTCCTCGGGACAGAATCGTCGGTCACAGGGTCGACGAAATCTTTCCGGAAGAGGAGGCTCGGGTTCACCTTGAGGCCGACGGAGACCTTTTCACCAACCCCGGCACCTGCCAATACGAGTTGCCGGTCATGGCGGCCGGGTTGCGCCCCCGGCAGGCGATCTACAAAAAGACCACCTACCAGGACAATTCCGGTCACATCGGCGGACTGGTCGGGGTGATGATCGATGTCACCCACGAGCGGGAAATCGACCAGATGCGCCGGGAATTCGTTTCGACGACCGCCCATGAATTCCAGACCCCGCTGGCGGCCATTCTGGGTTTCTGCGAACTGTTACAGCTACCCGAAGGGGAAATGAGCGGGAATCGAGAAGAATGCCTGGGCATCATCCACGAACGGGCCGAATTCCTCTCCCGTCTGGTCGACCAGTTTCTCGATGTCAGCCGCATCGAAGCCGGGCGCGATCTCCCCCTGAACCTCGGCGCCTGCCAAGTCGATCAACTGGTTCATGCCGTCTTGCGCAACCAGCGCGGCAACCGGCAGCGCTTTGAAGTACGCTTCCCTGAAAACTGTCCGGCCGTGTTGGCCGATGAAGACCGTATTTCCCAGGTCATCGAAAACCTGGTGAGCAATGCCGTGAAATATTCCCCCCCCGAGGGGCGCATCAGCCTCAGCGGCACCGTCGAAAAGCGTATGTTACGCATCGCCGTGGCGGACGAGGGGATCGGTCTGAGCGAGGAGTTGCGGGAAAAAATCTTCGATAAATTCTTCCGCGTCGACAGTCGCGAAACCGCCCCTTCCGGGACCGGACTGGGTCTCTACATCACCCGGGCCATCGTCGAAGCCCACGGCGGCCATATCAGCGCGTGCAGCCATTGCGGCCAGGGCACGACCTTTACCTTTACCCTGCCGTTGCTGGAAGGTACCGGCGACCCCGAGTTGCCGGAAGTGGAGTTTGCAATCTGATCCCTGTCGTTTTTTTGCGACAGTCGACAGTGGAATTGGTCCTATTTTTTGCGAATGTCTTTCAAAACTGTCTGCTATCGGCGACAAAAACAGCTGTCGTATCCGCGTCCATCTGATGATAACTTAAAAATTTCAGACAGATAGCAACACCGCCAAAACTGGCAGGGTTGCTGCATTAAAATCCCAGGCGTCTATATTTTCCAACGCTACCCCCAAACCCTTTATTGGAGTGTTTCTATGAAAATCCGCAATATCCTTTGTTGCACGGCACTTCTGCTCACCGCCACGACGGTCGAAGCCGCAGATGTCGGCTTCAACCTGAACCTCAACGTCGGCAGCCGGCGTCCGGTCTACGGCCTTCCCGCGGTTTCCGTTCCCAACTTCATGATCCCCGCCCCGCCGGTTTTCCTCGCCCCGCCGGGATTGGGTCTTTCCATCGCCATCGATATCCCCTATGACATGGTCTATATCGACGGTCTCTACTACGTCTACCACGGCAAAAACTGGCATCGCGGCCGCCATTACAACGGCCCCTGGACCCCGGTTCGTGGCGACCTTCTCCCCTATGGCCTGCGCAAGCACAAGCACAAGGATATCGTCATCCACCGCGACCGGGAATACCGCCGCTATCGGGAACATCAATCCCGGGGTGATTACCGGGGACAGGTCTATCGTCCAGTCGATCGTCGTGACCGTAAAGACTGGGACAAACATGATCGTAAAGACTGGGACAAGCGTGACCGCAGAGACCGAGACAAACGTGACCGCAAAGATTGGGACCGGCGGGATCGTCATGACCGGGATCACCATGACCGCGGTCATGACCGGGGCAAGGACAAAGGGAAGGATCGGGATCGGCGGCACGACCGCGACTGACCCTGTCGCCATTAGCCGACAGGTTTCGCAACGCAAGAAGGGCGACCCCTTAGAGTCGCCCTTCTTGCATTCTGGAATTGTGCCGAACACCTCATTTTTACAGGGATGAAGGGGATGAAAGGGATAAAACCGAAAAGACCCTATCCTGTCTATCCCTTTCATCCCTGTAGAATCCGATGTCTTTTTTAGGGGAAAGCGCGATCGATCACAAAGCGCCATGCCGCCGAACCCACGCCGCGGAGGGGCGTTTTTCATCAGCCGCCTAACGACAGGGACCGATGCGCTTGCCGCTCATATGATTGGTCATGGTCATCCCCTCGGGCATGGACATCTGCATGCTCCCCTCGAAGTGATCGCCATGATAGGTAATCTGTCCGTCTCCCCGGGTTTCTCCCCCCTCCCCCTTGCAGACGACGCTCCAGACCACGGTATTATCGTCGATCTGGTTGTGGGTCATGGTACATTCGTTGTCCGGCTGCTCGTTCTTGGGAACCAGATCCTGCTGGGTGATACATTGACTGAAGGTCATGGGCGGAATCTGCACCGGGATGCCGGGCATCTCCACCCGCGTGGTGATCTCCCACTGGCCCTCCTGCATGTCGACCGAACCGGCGGCCCACACTGGGCTTAGGCCCGCGGCGCAAAGGAACAGGAAAAAAAGCAGTTTCTTCCACATAAACAACCTCCCTGAAAATTGGGCGCCTTCGCGCCGGCTGTGAATACCAAAACCCTACGTCAACGGCCCGCCGGCGTCAAGACGCGTCAGCGGCAGGCACACAACCACCTTCGTTCCCTTATCCGGGGCGCTTTCCACCCGGATCTGTCCGCCATGCGCTTCGACGATCCCCCGGACGATAGCCATCCCCAGACCCAGTCCGCCGACGGCCGTATTGCTGAAATCGGCCCGGTAAAACGTTTCGAACATGCGCGCCGACTGTTGGGGCGACATGCCGATGCCCTGGTCGCTCACGGTCAGACAACAGTTTTCGCCATCGATCTCCCCACGGATTTTCACCGGGCCTCCCTCCGGGGAATATTTCACCGCGTTGCTGAGCAGGTTATCCAGAACCTGGCTGATCTTTCCACCGTCGACATACAGACGCGGTGCCGGCGTGGGGAGAAAAAGTGAAAATTCGTGCCGGGGATAAAGGGTCCGATACTGCTCGACCAAAGGCCGCAGGAGTTCGTCCACGGCGCATTCCGTCGTCTGCAAAGCGATCCTCCCGCCCCGCTCCAACCGGCTCAGATCGAGGAGTTCGTTGACCAGCCGTGACAGCCATTCGGCGCGACTGATGATCGTCTGTAAAAAATCCTGTCGCTCTTCCTCGGAAAAGTCGCGCCCCGAGGCCAGCAGTTCACAGAAACCAAGGATGACCGTGATCGGGGTGCGCAACTCATGGGCGGCGGTGGAGATGAAGTCGCTCTTCATGCGATCCATCTCCCGCAGCCGGGTCACATCCTGCAGAACGGCCACCGCCCCCGCCTGTTCCCGCCCGGGCCCGGCCACAGGAAAGAGTCGTGCCTGGAAGATGCGCGGGGCGGCATATTCCGGATGGTAAAGTTCCAGATCGACGGCCCCCTCCTTCCCATCTCCCTTCAGGGTGTTTTCCACGAGTTCCCTCAACCGGGCATCATCGATAACCTCCACCAGCGTCCGGCCGGCGACGGCGGAAGAAAAGAGGCTCTCCGCCACGGCATTGACCTGCAAGATCCGCCCGCGCAGATCGAGCAGCAGCAGCGGATCGGCGAGGGAACGGAGGATGGCGTCGATCCGGTCGCGCTCTTCTTCCGCTTTGGCCAGCACCCGGCGCAGCCCGGCCTTGGCCTGTTTCAGCCGATAATTGGCCCGCGAGAGCAGCAGGCTCAGGACCACCAAAGCGACCATCAGGCCAAGAAAAATCCAGAATTCCCGCCTACCAACGGGATAGAAGGAGGGGGGCTGTTGATGACCAGGGCGTCATCCGGCAGGGTCGATTCGGGAATGGCGAAGCGCCGCAATTCGAGATAATCGAACATATAGGCGTTGTTTGACTCGGTATCGACCACGGGGAGCGTCGTCGGGTCCGCCCCGCGCAGGATATTCAGGCCCATCTCCGCCGCCAGCCGCCCCTGCCGTAGCCCGCTGACCAGACGGCCGCCGACGATCCCCTTGCCGAGAAAAAAATCCCAGCCGCCGTAAAGAGGAACGGGACAGACGGCGCGCACCAGACGACAGCTTTCGCCGTAGGAAAGAACCCGTCCCGCTCGGTTGCGCAGAGTGGTGGCAAGCATGACGATCCGGCCGTCCTGGAGTTCGGGTAGCCGCGCCTGCAACTCCTCGGCTCTAAGATTGATCCAGAAGTCGGCACGTACCCGCCCTTCCAGAGCCCGCAAAGCTTGGGCCTGGTCTTCGAGAATCAATCGTTCGGTCAGGGTGTCGTCCCGCCCGACGACGATGACCTCGCGGGTGCGGGGATGAAAGCGCAGGGCCAGTTCCAGGGTTTCCCGATAACTCGGTTCCTCCACCACGCCGGTGATGCCGGCGCGGTCGGCGATCATCTCAGGCGTGAAGTTGTTGATGCCGCAGAAGACGATGGGAAGATGGGGATAAAGTTCATCCCGGTAGCTTAGGGCCAGATCGAGGGCATCGTTATCCGACACCAGAATTAGATCGAAGGAGAGACCGGCGAGTTTGCTCCGGAGCAGTTTATCGAAGGCGTCGAGATAGGCGGGGTCGGGGTTGCGTTTGGTATCCAGGTATTCGGCATGGAGGCGGATCGCCGGAGACTCCGGGGCGAAGACCTCGCGGATCCCCTGCATGACGCTCTCCGTCCAACTTTGGCCGGCGTGGTAGGAGTGCAGGACGAGGACCCGCGCCTCCTTTTGTGGAAGGGGCGCGGCCGAAGAAACGGCGGTCGCCGCGAACAGAAAGGCACCGACCAGCATCCGCGGAACAAGGGGGAAAACCCGTATCAAGGGTGCCTCCGCCAGAGAGAGGAATCGGACTGAATGACCCTGAAATAGTAAACGGAATTGCCGCCTCTGTCACTTTGCTGGTTAAAATTCTTACAGGCTCCGCCCGGCTTCGTAAAAGCGAGGAACCGGGCCGGCTTTTCTCCGTTGACTGTCGGGGCAAGGCGTGGCATAAGTGTTACGCAATAAACAATCGTAGCACCCACCTCGGCGGGCGGCGATTTTCGCCCATGGCGGGGCCCGCCGCCGGGCCTCCCCTCGCGGTCGACGCCCGACGCGCTCCTTGTGGCAGGGGAACGCGTCACCCCGTGCCGGCCGTTATGCCGCAAGCGTTATCGCCGCCCGCCGTTTTTCCTCCCCCAGCCTTCCCCGTCGCCGTCAATAACGAACCAGAAACACCCCCAGCAGCAAACAAAAGCCCCCCAACATTCGGGGAATCCCCAGAGGATGGGGCGGTACGCCGAGCCAGCCGAAATGGTCGAGAAGCATCGAAACGAGCAACTGCCCGGCGAGGGAGGCGACGACCACGTTGGCCACGCCGATGCGGGGGATCAGCAGCAGCACCAAGGTCACGAAAATCGCCCCCATGAAACCACCGGTGAGCAGATACCAGGGAACCTCGCGAATCTCTCCCCAGCCGGGCAAGCCGATGCCGGGCAGCACCAGACAAAGGGCGAGAAAGAGCGTGCCCACGGCAAAAGAGATCAAAGACGATTGCAGGGGATGGGCGAGCATTTGCCCCATGCGCGCGTTGAAGCCCCCTTGAATGGGGAGCAGGCCGCCGACCAGAAAGGCCAGGGCAATGAACCAGAATGTTTTCATCTCTCCCTCCGCGAGCGGAAACCGCCCCGAAAATCAGCCTTGCAGCGGCGTCGCACTCTCTCCGCGATTGCGCAGCTCATAAATCTTGGTCTGTACGCTTTCCGGATCCTTGAGCAGAAAGCCGATGCGGTTGTTATCCGTCGTATGCAGCACCAGATAACCGCCGGTGGCCAGCGCCGGCAGCTCACCGCGAAAGGTGGCCTCCAGGGTGACATCCTGAATCTCAGTCAGGGGCAAAACGATGGAGGGCGACTTCTCGATGAAATGTTGAAAGTACAGGCAGCGATCTCCGACGATCAGCACGCCGTTGTTTTTTACCTTCGAATAGCCGGAATCGGCGCCGCTGTAGCGGGCGTTGTCCACCAGCAGCTGGACGAAATCCCCATCCCCCCGCACCCGCCGTTCCAGCACCTGGCGGGTCTTGGCCAGCCGCGCCCGCACCAGCAGGGCGGCCGCCCCAGCGACGAGCAGTAGACCGACAAAGATTGAAACGATCAGCATCAACACTTCCACCATCGGCTTTCACCTCCTGTAGTCCGTCTCTTTACGGTTGTGCGCAATCACAGACCTCGGCGAAGCGCCCGCCGGTCAGTTCGGCGAGTTGTTCGCTGGAGATCGCCACCGCCGAGTGATCGTCCCCGGCAGCGGGATAGATGCGGTCAAAACGCCGCAGCGAGAGATCGAGCAGCACGGGCAACTCTTTCGGCAAGAGAAAGGGGCAGACCCCGCCGGGGGCGTAGCCGGTATGACGCCGCACCTCCTCCGGCCCGGGGAAGCTGACTTTGCCGGAAAGCCCGACCGCCTGTTTGAGCTTCGAACTCTTGACCCTGGCGTCGCCGCAGGCCACCACCAGCAGCGGCCGACCGCCGACCAGCAGCAGCATGCTCTTGGCGATCTCCGCCGGGGCGCAGCCGACGGCGGCCGCCGCCGCCTCCACCGTGGGGGTCGGCGCAGCGAAGCGCAACACCTGAATCCCGTAAGGGGCCAGATAGCGTTCGACATCATCAATCGTGGGCATGGGTGCTCCCGGACGAAACCGTCCCTGCGCATTTTCAGCGTTCAGCCTTACTAACTCGGGACCTGGCAACTCCCCCCCCTCCTTCCTCCCCCCTCCGGGGGGAGAACTCTTTGCCCTCCCCCAGCGGGGGAGGGTTGGGTGGGGGAAAAAAAGCTCACGAGTAGCCAACGTACTCTTTAGTAGAAAGAGGGGGGAACGACCGCCGGCCGAAACGCTTGTCCCGTTGGCTTTTTGCCGGTTCTTTTGCTAATCTTTCCCCAACCGCCGACATCCCCCAACCGAGAGAGACGATCATGAAAAAACCGGATACCGGCCTGCTCTACGGCCATATCGCCTTCAGTGTTCTGACCTCCTTCCTGTGCGTTTTCTACGCCGTCAGCGTCACCCTCAACGACATCGCCTCCGACTGGCAAAAGTCCTTCGCCTATGTCGCCGGCGGGTACGGCCTGATGAACGTCTACATTCTCAGCGCCGCCTGGAACGCCCGGCCGACCTGGGCGCCCAAGGCGGATCTGCTGATCGGAGGCTGCTTTTTCGCGGTTCTCGTCTTCGATACCCTCAACAACGGCTACAGCCGGGGCCTGGCCGGAACCGCGGTGACGGCGTTCGTGGGCCTGGCCCTGTGGATCAACTGGAATGCCGTGAAAAAAGTCTGCGAACGCTAAGGGGTAACCGACAACCCCCGTCCACGCAGATAGTCCTTCACTTCCTGGATGCGGAACGTGCGGAAGTGAAAGACCGAGGCCGCCAGCAGGATCTGCGCGCCCCCCTGAACCGCCCCCTCGTAAAAATGCTCCAGCGTTCCGGCGCCACCGGAAGCGACTACCGGAACGTTGACCGCGTCGGCGATCGCCCGGGTGAACTCCAGGTCATAACCGGCGCGGGTGCCGTCGCCGTCCATGCTCGTCGGCAGAATGGTTCCGGCGCCCAGCTCCTGGCACTCCCGCGCCCAGGCGACGGCGTCCTTGCCGACCGGCTTGGTGCCGCCAGCGACGACCAGCTCAAAACCCGAAGGCATGGCCGGATTCCGCCGCGCGTCGACGGCGACGGTGATGCGCTCGGCACCGAATTCCCGCGCGGCGTTGCGTACCAGCTCGGGATCCTTGACGGCGGCGCTGTTCATCGACACCTTGGACGCACCGGCGGCCAGGGTCAGGCGGATATCCTCCAGGCTGCCGATCCCCCCGCCGACGGTCAGCGGAATACTGATCACCTCGGCCACCTTCTCCACCCACTCCAACCGGGTCTTGCGGTTTTCCAGGGTCGCGGCGATATCGAGCATGGCCAGCTCATCGGCCCCCTCGCTTTGATAGAACTTGGCATTTTCTACCGGATCGCCGGCATCTTTCAAATCAACAAAATTCACTCCCTTGACGACGCGCCCGTCCTTCATGTCCAGACAGGGCATAATCTTGATCAGCGACATGGTTGGCCTCTCTCTCGTTGGTTGCGGATTGAAATAAATGGGCGGCCCGGCCTACCCGGATTTTTTCACGAACTCCGATTTCAGCATCATCCCACCGAAACCGTCGATGCGGCAATCGATATCATGATCCCCCTCGACCAGGCGCAGGATTTTCACCTTGGTGCCGACCTTGATCACGGAAGACGACCCCTTGACCTTCAAATCCTTGATCAGGGTGACGTTATCGCCGGCGTCGAGCGCATTGCCGTGGGCGTCGCGCACGACCGGGGCGACTTCCTCCGTCGGGGCTTCCTCCGCCGCCGCCCACTCATGGCCGCATTCGGGGCAAACGTAGAGGCCGCGATCTTCGTAGGCGAAGCGGGACCGGCATTCCGGGCATTCGGGTACAGTGCTCATGGTCCATCCTTTGGTCGATAGAAACGGGATTTTGGGCAGGAAGAAAATGGCAAAAAGCATACACCAGTTCCGCCTAATTGGGAACTATTCGCCGGCGGGAAGGGTTTCCCGCTGCAATAAGGCGACAAATTCCTCGGCGGGGATGGGTTTGCTGAAGAAGTAACCCTGATAGGTGTCGCAGCCGCAGGAGGCGAGGAAGCGCAGTTGATCCTCGTTCTCGACCCCCTCGGCGACGGCGGCCATGCCCAGGTTGTGGGCGATGCTGATGACGCTGGTGACGACCGAGGCGCCGCTCGGATCGTCAACGACATCGCGGATGAAGGAGCGGTCGATCTTCAGGCAATCGACCGGGAAGCGGCGCAGGTAATTCAGGCTCGAATAACCGGTGCCGAAATCGTCCAGGCTGAGGCTCACCCCGAGTTTTTTCAGATCGAGCATGGCCCGCCCGGCCTTGACGGGATTGTCCATGACCATGCTTTCGGTCAGCTCCAGATCGAGAAGGTGGGGATCGAGTCCGGTTTCGGCGAGAACGTCCGCGACCAGTTCCGGCAGATCCCCCTGTCGGAACTGACGGGCCGACAGGTTCACCGCCACGCTCACCGGCGGCAGCTCCGCCTCCTTCCAGCGTCGCGCCTGTCGGCAGGCCTCGCGCAAGACCCAGGCGCCCAAGGGGACGATCAGCCCGGTCTCTTCGGCCAGGGGAATGAAATCGTTGGGCGGAACCAGCCCCCGCCGAGGATGACGCCAGCGCACCAGGGCCTCGCAGCCGATAACGGCACCGCTCGCCAGATCGACCTTGGGCTGGTAATGAAGCAGAAACTCCTCGCGATCCAACGCCTGGCGCAGATCGGTTTCCAACTCCAGGGTCTCCTGCACCCGCAGGTTCATCTCGGGATCGTAGAAGGAAAAGCTGTTGCGGCCGTCCTTCTTGGCCCGGTACATGGCCAGATCGGCATTACGGATCAGGGTGACCGCGTCCTTGCTGTCCTGGGGATAAAGGCTGATACCGAGGCTCGCCGTCAGCAGCACTTCCCGATTGTCGACCCACAGCGGTTCGGCCACATGCTCCAGGATCTTGGCCGCGACCATCCCCACATCCTCGCTGTCGGCGACCTCGGCCAACAGGACGGCGAATTCATCCCCGCCCAGGCGGGCCACGGTGTCCGCTTCGCGCACCACCTGTTGCAGCCGTTGGGCGAGCAGGCACAGCAGCTTGTCGCCGAAGTCGTGACCGAGGCTGTCGTTGATGACGTTGAAGCGGTCGAGATCGAGGAGCAGAACGGCCACCACCCGACCGGAACGGTTGGCATAATGCACGGACTGCTCCAGGCGGTCCTGCAACAGGGTGCGGTTGGCCAACCCGGTCAGTTCGTCGTGGGTGGCGAGATGCCTGAGCTGCTCTTCGTTACGGCGGCGCTCGGTGACATCGCGGGAAACGCCGATCAGCCCGCCAAGGCTGCCGTCCACATGGTAGAAGGGGGTCTTTGCCGTTTCGATCAGAATCCGGCGGCCATTGCTGAGGGTGATCCATTCGTCGTTGACGCGGGTCGCGCCCAACGCCATCGTCTCCCGGTCCTTCTCCCGGAATAACGTCGCCAGTTCCCGATCACGGATAAAATCGAGATCGGTGCGGCCGATGATCTCACCCGGCGGCAGGCCGATGAAGCCCTCGGCGAAGGCGCGATTGCAGCCGATGTAAACTGAATTGGGATCCTTGAAAAAAATCAGGTCGGGGATGGCGTCGATGAGATCCTTGAGAAATTTTCGCTCCCGTTCGGTCGCGGCCTGGCTGCTCTGGAGTTCTGCCATGGTCTCATGGATCGAGGTTCGCATGCGGTCGAACTGTTTCGCCAGCAGGGCGATTTCATCCTTGCCGTCGATTTGGATCGGCAGATCGAAGCGCCCCTCGGCAATGGCCAGAGAGGCTCGGGTCAGCTCGCTGACCGGCCGGAGCTGGCGGCGAATGATAAGCGTCAGGACGCAGCCCGCCAGGAAGATCGTGCCCAGCATGGTTATCGCCAGCCCCTGGTCGAGATCGCGGACCATGGCGTATTTCACCGGCAATGGGACGATATACCCGACCCGCCAGCCCCAGGGGGCGTAGGTCTGAAAAATGGCCCAGGCCTGCTCCTCGGTCGCGGTGGAGAAGGTCTGCTCGAACACCTGGGCAGCGGTCACCAGATGCAAGGGGAGAGCCTGATGGAGAGGATCTTTCCCGGGATGCAGCAGGGGGTTGCCGTCGGCGTCGATAATACAGGGCTGAACCGAGAGTTCCTCGGGATGGAAATAGGCGGCGCTCAGCGCCTTGAGGGCCATATCCTGAAAATCCTGACGATAGACCTCTTCCCGCTGGGTCAACAACAGGCGTTGGTAGTGCTGATCCAGAATACCGAGCATGCCGGCGATGCGCTCGCCGTATTCCTTGCTCTGACTCCAGTCGATGATGTCCTGCACTTGCCGATGAGCGAGGACAAGCACCGCCGCGGCGCTGAGGCCGAAGGCGATCACGATGACCGCCAGAATTTTGACCAGGACGCTGCGGGTTTTCATTCCGGAGGCACCTCGCTGGTAAAGGTCGCCCCGTCGAGAAGCTCACGGGGAAATTTCAAATTCAGCCGATGGGCGACTTCCATGTTGAGAAAAATCCGCGCCTGGCGGTTTTCTGCGAGGGGAATCATTCCCGGCGCCTTGCCGCCGAGGATGGCGAGCGCCGTTCGCGCCGCCCACTCCCCCTGCTCCTCCCCCACTTTCGCGAAGGTGATCAGCGCATAGTGCATGAGATATTTCTGCATGGCGGCGCTGGGTATCTGCGTCTGTTCCTCGATAAAGCGCATCATTGCGGCATGATCGAACCCCTCCACCGAACGGCATTCCTGAAGGATCAGCATATCGCAGGACTGTTGCAGTTCGACAAAGGCCGCTTGCAGATCGGTGAAAGTCGTCACCAGGCGCACCGTGAAATCGGAACCGAATCGTTTGCGGATATTGTCCAGTTCCTTGCGTTCCGATTCGGTATCCGAGGCGAGATAGCCGATCCGCTCCCCCCGCGCCAAACCGCGCAGGGCTTCCATCGTGTCCTCGTACAGGGCGACCTCCAGCATCCCCGTGACATTGGGCAGGGGAAAGCCGTAGAGGTCGGCGTCCCAATTCAGCCCGCAGAAGACGAAGGGGAGTGGGGAAAACTTGTAGAAGGGGGCGATCAGATAGCGCGAGGCATTGTCGTCGGCGGCAATGACCACATCCGGTTGCCACTCTTCAATAATATTTTTGGCGGCCAAAGCCGCGGCGATGACCTCATCCACGCTCTTATTCCGCTTGGTGTCCATGTAAAAAACGCGCAGGTCAATATCCCGACGGGATTCGAGCACATTCTTGACACCACGCAAGATGTCGGCGCTCCAGATATAGTCGGCGTGATAGGAGTCGACATAGAGGACTTTTTTCCCTGCCGCCGGCGCCGCAAAGGGAAGCAGCAGACAGGCCGCGACGACGACCGGCAGAAAAAAGAGACGGCTCATGGCTGGGTTCTCCACGAAAAGGTTAGAATCCACTCCGATTTCTGCAATATCCGGACCACGGCCAAACCACATGGCGCGGGAGGAGATCATCCGGGAAAACCCTTAATCCTGTCCAGCGAACAAGCGGCCGACGCCGCGACCGCTTTGTGGTTCAGATCACCGCCGACAGAGGACGAATAAAACCTCTCCCTGAGGAGGGACTGGGGGGCCTTCGCCAAACAGACGCGCGGATTGCTGACAAAAGCCGCCCCTCTGTGCTAACGTCGGAGACCTAACGCCCGTCCCTTCTTACGGAAAGAAAGTTTTTCATCCCATGAAACCGGCGAAAATATTCGGCATCCTCGCCCTGCTTCTGCTCTGCGCCTGCGCCCGCCCTGCTCCGCCGCCGTTGGAGCTGACCGACGCCGTCATTTCCGACGAGGCGGTCTGGAGCGGCGAGGTGCGCATCACCGGGGTGACGTTGGTGAAAAAGGGGGCCAAACTCACCATTCTGCCCGGCGCCCGGATCGTCTTCATGCCTCTCGACCGCGACGGCGACGATATCGGCGACTCGGAACTGCTCATCGAGGGGAGCCTGATCGCCAAGGGGACGGCTGCTTCGCCGATCCTCTTCACCAGCGGCGCCGCCGCGCCGAAACCGGCGGACTGGAAGTTTCTCTATCTCGACTTCTGCCAGCTGGGAGAGATCGAGCACATCATCTCCGAATACGCCTACAGCGGCATCCAGGTTCATTTCTGCAAAGCTTCCGTCAAAAACTCGACCTTCCGTCACAACCTCGATGGCGTGCGCTTTTCCACCGTCAACATCGAGGTGGCGGGCAACCTCATCCACGACAACCGCCACGGCCTGCGCTACGAAGAGCGGCGCAGCCAGGCCCACATCCACCACAACGACATCCGCGACAACGACATCGGCATCTTCGTTGTCACCCGCTCCGACAACCGCGCCCTCGTCGAATACAACAACCTCACCGGCAGCCGCCAGTATCAGGTGAAGATGGGACTGGAGCAGCCGACCGACGTCAGCTTCCCCCGCAACTGGTGGGGCACCGCCGACCCCAAGGCCATCGAGACCACCTTTTTCGACCAAAGTTACGACCCCCACCTCGGCCGGGTCGCCGCCCCGGAACCGTTGACCGAACCGGTTGAACTCCCCTTCCACCGTCCCCGAACCTCGCCTTAATCTTCCCTAATCGCCATTTAACCGAACCGGCGGCGGCATTCCGCCATTTGCAAGCATACACCGGCCAAACCGCACCTTTCATCCTCTCGCAAAGCCTCATCTTTCCCGCCCTTGACAAAATCTTGTCATGGCACGAAAACTGCTTTTACTACCGTATGGGTCAACAATCTAAGAATTCTTTAAAATTAACTACTTCAAAGATTTATTACCATATTTAATACCCACCGGAAAAGGGCCGCCATGAACCAGTCGACCGCTACCGTGAAAACCCGTTCAAACCGATGGATTCCCTACTTCATGGCACTCGTGACCGGGGTTCTGCTGCTGCTCGCCCTGCCCGGCGCGAGTCGGGCGGACAACGCCACCACCGCCGGACCGGCGACGGCGACGCCGGGGAAGGCGACCAAAGTCGCCGGAGCGGCGAAGATCACCGTCAATATTCCGTACAGCGGCGACGCCAACGGCGACAACACGGCGCTGATCGAATGGGATGAGGACGGCGGCGACTGGAGCAGCCTGCTCGGCAGCCAGGCCCTGGCCCACAGCATCAACCCTTATAATTACGAGATCACCGGTCTCGACAACGCCGTCAGCTACCAGATCCGCGTCACCATCAGCGATCCCGACGGCGGCAGCAATCTCGTCCAGACCCTGACCGGTCTCAAGCCTTACAATAGGCTGCTGCACAACGCCGTCTCCACCGGCTCCGGTAAATGGGGGGGCAACTGGGGACTGATCGACGAAAACAGCCGCTACGGCGAAATCTCCTGCTCCACCTGCCACACCACCAGCACCGGCAACATCAAGCGTGTCAAAGAAACAGTCACCGCCGCCAATTCTCCGACACACGACTTCCCCGGCAGCGCCGTGGAATTTCTCGACGCCCGCGACGGCAGCGCCCATTTCGGCGACGACAGCGGCGCCCGCACCGATTCCAACCGCATCTGTGAGGTCTGTCACAGCCTGAACAAATTCCATAATTTCTCAATCAGCAACAACACCAGCAATACCCACCAGAATGAGACAAACTGTGTTCGCTGCCACAAGCACAGCCAGGGATTCATGGGCAGCGGCTGCGATGGCTGCCACGGCGGGGACATCGCCGGCGCCACTTCCGGCAATTTCTGGCCCAGCAGCACCGGCGAAACAACGGATACGGTCAATTCCGCCAACGACGCCGGCGAACATACGGCCCACATGCAGGCGTTAGCCGCCAAGATTTACAACGAATCCATCGCCGAACTTCTCAACACGACCGGCAACGGGACTTCCAGCGAAAAACAGAAGGCTCTTTGTGCCTATTGCCACGCCAACCCCGGAGCCGATGCCGATCACGGCGACGGCGACCATGCCGAAGTCGCTTTTCTGCGCATCTGGGACGGGGCGGCGGACGGCGCCCCCCTCGCCGCCTTCAACTATGACTACACCACGCCGACAACAGCCACTTGCAGCAATATCGACTGCCATAACAACAAAACCACTGCGACCGCGCACGGCTGGTATGCAGGCGGTTCCACTTCCTGCCTGATCTGTCATACGGAAGATCGCACCACCCCCAACTCCTCGGCCATCGCCGATCCCGTCAGCGGTCTGCATCTTGCCGACACGAATGCTCCCGACGTGGAAGCTCACAACGGTAGTTTCGGCGGCGGTTCCTATGGTTGTATTTCCTGCCATACCGAAACCCCGACAGATGTCCACTTGAACGGAGTGGCCAACACGCCGGCAACCGCCACCTTCGCCTTCTCGCCGGATGTAACCGTTAATCTTGAAGGTCTGGATGACGAAACCGACAATACCTGTACCACCGACTGCCATAGCGACGGCGGCAAATGGGCGCGCCTGTGGAGTACGGAAGCCTTCGATGCCCTGCCGGAAGGGTGGACGACGGACAGCGAACTTCCCGGCAACTGTAAAACCTGTCACGGCGTCTTCGGCGCCTGGGTAGAGGGAACCAGTCACGCGGGGACAAGCGGTGCGCAGGCCTCGATCATGGGGACCTCTCATAACAGTCAGGGTGCCGTGAAACCAGGGGCGGCCTGCGAAGACTGCCATGTCTATCCCTCCCGTTCAGATCTGCATAAAGACGGCGCGATTACCCTGAACGACTCCGACAACGAAGTCGATCCGACACGAACGACCGTCGAATCCACAAACTACATTTACTGTCAGGCCTGCCACGATTCCAGCCTGTATCCGCCTAATGCCGAAAGTCGGGTCTTTCCGGAATCGACGGCATTCCCCTATGCCGAAGTGAGCGGCGCATACAAGATTGTCGGCGGCTGTTCCTCCGGTATCGCCGGCTGTCACGGCGACACTTCGAACAACTGGTGGCCCAACAATCCCAGTTCCGATCCTGTGAATTATCCGAACCGCGCGGGCGCCCATCCGCAGCACAACATCACCATCGGCAAACTGCTGGCCCAGGCCCGCACCGGCGACCCCAACGCCACCCCGATCCAGGAGGACTACAACAATACCTGCAAGTTCTGCCACCCGATGAAAGATGCCGGCGGCATCATGGCTTCGGTCCAGCACAAAAACGCCCGCACCGAGGTTTTCGGCGGTTTTGTTTACCCCTTCGCCGACGGCAAAGGCGTGGTGTCGGACGCCAGCAACCCCGCGACAACCGACTGGGGGAGTTCCTATGACACCAACCCCGATGACGGTTTCATCTACCAACTGGAAAACCTGAGCACACCCGCCTGGGAATATCCGCTCGACAAGGATGGGAACTACCGCCAATTCCTCTACGGTTACCGTGGGGACTCGGCCGTCAGGCACGGCTCCTGCTCCAATATCGCCTGTCACAGCAACGCGCCCTTCACCCCGCAGTGGTACGGCGATGAGCAACCGCCGGGAACGGTCGGTTCATTGACCGCCGCCACCCATGACCCGACGCCCGACCACCAGGGGGGAGTGACCGACAAACCGGGCACGGTTCTTTTGACTTGGCTTGCTCCCGGCGACAACGGCGACATGGACGGCACCGCCTATGAATACGAGGTGTACTACAGCACGTCCGGACCGATCAACGCCGGGAATCTCAACGCCGCTACCCGTGCCGGCGGGGCTCCAAGCCCGCTGCGTCGCGGGTCTTCGCAGAGCATGGTGGTGGACGGACTGACTCCGGGATCGTCTTATTGGTTCGCGGTACGCGCCAAGGACCAGCCCCGTTACGACGACCTGAACCATGACGGACTTCGCGAGACCTTTATCCACAACGGGCTCTATTCGCCCCTGGTCTCGACCGATTCGGCAACGACGGCCCATGCGGACGACGTCCCGCCCATCTTCTGGGGGCTCGATTCCGCCCGCAGCCACGACAGCGGCGGTACCATCAACCTCTCCTGGAATGCGGCCCGCGACCACACTCTGCCCATTACCTATCGGGTCTACTGGAGCGAGTATTCCCTCAAAACCCACCTCGCTCACGGCGGCACCCTGCCCGAACCGGACGCCAATGCCTTGGCCGGCGGCGTCAGCTCGTTCAGTTATGGGGTCTGGCAGGGTGAAAACCCGCCCGTCCCCGGAGGAGGCGACTACGTTATCTATATGACCACCACCCACGCCCTGCACTATCAGGTGAGCGGGCTGGGCAGCGGCAGTCTCTATAACTTCCTGGTTCGCGCCCAGGATGCCGTGGCCACGCCCAATGTCGACGGCAACCGCGAGGTCGCCATGGCGTTGCCCACCCAATTGCCCCAGGAACCGAATATCACCAACCTCTACCTGATGAACGGCGCCAGTACGCTGACGCCCCAGGCCAGCCCAACGGCACCCGATTGGGGGGTAACCGACGGCACGATTCAACTGACCGGAACCGGCAGTGTCACTTTCACCGCACCTTCCGCCATCAACACGACACGACCGACCTGGGTGCAGGGGATCAGCTTCGCCATGCAGGTCAAAAACGAGGATCGGAGATCTCCTCAGAGCTTCAGCATTCAACTGGGGTATAACAACGGTAGTTTCCAAACCCTGGGCAACCCTATTTCCGTCGGCATCGGCCGACGGGCCAGACGGGTCATGAATATCGGCTTGGCCAGCGCGGCCGGGCAGGTGCCGGCTGGTGCCAGACTCGCGGTGCAGATCAAGCGAACCACCTCTTCGGGAAGCAGCTCGGCGATCACCTTCACCTGGGGCAGCAGCACCACCAAGGGACAAATCCTCTTCAATGCCCAGCCGATCAACCGGGCACCGAGCAAACCGGTCATCCAGGCCCTCAGTCGGGCTACGGGCGGGTATGTTCAAGTCAGATGGAATCCCTCGACCGATGGCGGCGACGGTGGACAAAGCCTTCACTACGATATTTATGGGTCTTGCGACGGGGGAACGAGTTGGCCCTATATCATCGGGCTGAACTTGAAAGATGCCGATGCCCCCACCGGCATCCGCTGGGATACCGTCGGCGACGGCCTGAGCGGAGCGACCTTCAATTGTCAGGTCAAAGTCGAGGCTTCCGACGACTTCCTCTATGAAGCGGTGCCGGGGAGTAAGGCTTGGTCAAGCCACACCCTCAGCGATCCGGCATCCGTTACCCTCAACAACAGCCAGGACGACGAACCACCGGCCGCGCCGACGATCAATCATATCGAAACCCGACCCAAACAGGGATCGATCTACCTGGAATGGATTGCCGTCGGCAACGACGGCGTTAATCACGGCAGCCGGGCGGCCTACTACGACATCCGCTTCCGCAAAACGGCAAACGGGCTATTGAACGATTCGAACTGGAATGACGTGAATACGGTGAAAGCGGACGGAGCCCCCGTGCCGAACTTCTCCGGCATCGGCGAATCCTTCGAGGTTCTCAACATGGCGCCGGATATCGACTATTCGCTGGCGCTTAAGGCCTGTGACCGGGGAGAAGACAACATCGTCTTTACCGCCGACGACAACTGCTCGCCCTTGAGCCCGGTGGAAACGCACAAGAGCGGCCAATATTACTGCGGGGTCTGCCATTCGACCCCGCCCGATGAACCGGACACCCGCGGCACCCACCGCGAGCACGGCTACACCCTGGATGACTGCGCCAAATGCCATGGCGACGGCACGAATCCGGAAGGGAATGATGTCCGCCTCTACGATGGCCGCCACTATGACGGTTTCGTCAATATCGGATGGGGTCGGGATGCCGGGGGCAACCAGCTTGCCCTGCAAAAACTGGCGCTACAGAGCGGCGGCGCGGGCGTCAGCGTTTCCCAGGGGGGCAGTCTGATCTACCAGGATACGGATGGGGCCGGCGGCTACAACGGCGGTGCCACCTTCAATCCGGATCTGCCCCTCGTCAACACCGACAGCGGCACATGCATGAATTTCACGGCGGTAAATGCCTCGGGCTGCCACGGCACCTTCTCCCCCAAATGGGAAAGCGACACCAGCGCCGCGAAGAAGGAACCGCACTGCGCCGACTGCCACGGCGCCAACGGTCTGGCCGCCCCGGATAGCCGCAATCTCGACCCGTACAACCGACCCTGGGACGACAGCACCGACGGCATCCCCAGTGATCAGGTCAAGGCCTCGCCGCCGGTGGCCAATCACGGCGGCACGACCACAAGCGACCGTTACGTCGGCGCCCATGAACGCCACCTGAACGCCTCTTTCCGTTTCGCCAAGGGGGATTCCTGTCGACTCTGCCACCGGGAAACGATGGAATCCGGCCTGCATGCCGATCGCGTCGTCGACATCCGCTTCGACGTCTCGGCGGACAAGAGCAATACGGAAAAAGCCACGGTCAGTTACGATCTGATCGGCGATGGGAAAGGGGTTTCGTGCAGCAGCCTGAACAACACCTTCTGTCACGACACCGGCGCCCGCTGGGCCGAACCGGGAACGAAATGCAACAACTGTCACGGCATGGCCGGTAAGAGCTATGTCGTCGGCGCGGGAACCAGCGAAATCGGTCACGTCAAGGACGGCGGCACGGTTCGGGATTGTATTTACTGCCATGTGGCGGGGCACCCCCAGTCCCCCGACGGTATCAACTCGGGTACGGCGGAGGCGCTGCTGATCAACAACAATTCGGCGGTAGGCATCAACTACCGTTCGGGCGGCATCCATCTGCGTAAAGTCATCGGCGGTCGCTCGGCCATGAACGACGGTTCGCTCATCGACACCCTCGCCGAAACCTGTTGGGGATGCCATGAAGATCAAAGTCCCGTGGTTTCGGAATGGGAATACAACAACCGGACGTCAACCGGCAGCAGTCCCTATCACTACGGCAAACTGAATCAAACCAGCTGGGTCGGGGCCACCTGGTCGAGCGGCTACGGGTTGACTAACAACGACCCCTTCTACTACAAACGGGGGAAAATCCAGTCAATCCATACAGCCAACCCGACCGGCACCTCACAGGTCGTCTGGAACTCCACAAGGGGCCGTTATGACGAAGTCGCCGACCCGGTCGACAAGATCCGTTGTTCCTATTGCCATGACGTGCACAACCTGAATCTGACCCCCGGCGACACCATGACCGGCCCCCCCTATTTGCGGGGCACCTGGATGGGCAATCCCTATGAGGAAGATGGCGCGCCTTATAATAAAGTCTATGCCGCAAACACGATAATGGGAGCAGTTCCTCGTGGCGGTACCGCCTACAACCAGTTGGGCGGGTATTACATCGATCAGAACAATGTTCGTCCCGGCACTGGCAAGACAACACCAGTATCCGCCCAATATCCGACCGCCGGCTGGACCCTGGAATCTTCCGCCGGACTCTGCACCCTGTGCCACGGCACGAATGTCGATGAGATGGACCAGCGGAAACCGGAAACCGACCTCGAGGAAGGCAAGCTCTGGCTGGGAACCAACGGCCACAGCAATGCCGCGATCGGCGGAACCTTCTCGATGGCGGCGAACATTTTCGACTACAGCCACGGCCGACCAGAGCCTGTAAATGTGATTTACTCTGGACGGTCAATTTCGGATACGCTCTGGAAAACTAATTTAGTTGCTGACATGGCCATGTCGTCCCAAGCAGATGAATCAAAACTCGCAGCAGGATATCGCGGTCCATATACCGGCAAATACAACCCTCTGGTACCTACTAATGCCTATTCTTTCAATGCTTACGACTGGGGTGCGACCGTGGATGACGTCACCACCGACCAGATGTATCACCAGTTCAGCTGCTCCAAGTGCCACAACCCGCACGCCTCGCGACTGCCGAAGCTGATGATCACCAACTGTCTCGACATTCGCCACAACACCTGGGACGACAGTCAGTCGATACCCAACACGCAGACCTTATATACGGCGAGCGCCCTCGACTTCGTGGACCGCAACATGCCCGCCGCCTACTACGCCTCGGCCCAAACCTGCCACCGCTTCGACGGCAGGCGTAGCGAAGGAGCGACCGAGGCCGACGACAGCCGACTTCGCGGGGGTTGGAACAAAGTCACGCCCTGGGTTTTTGACAACCTGAACAACGTCGAACACAAAGGGAGCAAGGATCCGACCTATATTTCACGCCCGGGTAACTAACCCCTTAAACTCAGGCTCAAAAAACACGTCGGGCCGGGAGAATTCTCCCGGCCCGATGCGTTTTCATCGACTTTCCCCCTCCCCTACTTCTCGACAAAGTGCCCCAGACAACCATGTTGTCAGACAACCGTTGACCGGAGTTGTCAGCAGGACTATGCTATACGCGTATGACAAAAAAGGAGGACCGCCCATGCTCGCGGTAAGAATCCCCGCCGACATCGAAAATCGCCTGGAGGAACTGGCCCGAAAAACCGGCCGCACCAAGACCTACTATGTGCGCGAAGCACTGACCGAGTATCTGGCCGCCCTTGAAGATCATTATCTGGCCGAGGAACGCCTGCGGGAAAACCGGCCGGCCATCCCCCTGGACGAGGTGGAGCGTACTCTTGGCCTGGCGGATTGAGTTCGATCCGGGAGCGGTCGACGACCTGGCCCAGCTCGACCGGTCGGTGCAAAAACGGATTCTCAAGGTGTTACGCGAACGCATCGCGCCTTTGGACGCCCCCCGTTGCCTGGGCGCGGCTCTGCGCGGCAACGAACTGGGTCGTTTCTGGAAATACCGTATCGGCGATTACCGTCTGATCTGCGATATTCAGGATCAGACGATCCGCATTCTGGTGTTGCGCATCGGCCACCGTCGCGAGGTCTACAAGTAACCCAAAACTACATCCTTCAAAAACGCGTCGGGCCGGGAGCAACCTCCCGGCCCGACGCGTTTTCCTCGCTTCTCTCCCTTCCCCTACTTCTTGACGAAGTTGGTCGGGGCGTTGCAGGTGGGGCATTTTTTCGGCTTGCAGCGGCCTTCCTTCTCAAAACCGCATTGCTCGCAGCGCCAGATCGCCATATTGCTCTCCTTTCGTGGCTGAATAATTAAGACTATTACGGTCCTATTTTATCCATAACCTTATTCCTGTCAACATTTTTCCTGCCGCGTCCCCGGCCCCTTTCCCCCCAGCCGTTCGATGCCGCGCAGATGCAGGCGGGCTTCCTCGGCCCGTTCGGGGGTGCGGGCGAGGTCGAGGGCGGCGAGAAAGTAGTGGTAGGCGCTGGTGATGCAGCGGGGCTGGTGGATGAGAGCCTTGCCGGCGCCGAGATAGGCGCGGTCGAGGCCGGGGTCGGCCGGGCGCTCGGCGATGAAGCGACGGAAGAGGCCGAGGGCCGGGTCGAAGCGGCGATGGGTGAGATAGAATTCCCCGAGATCGAGCCAGGTTTCCGAGGCGAGGCGCGCCCGCGCCTGACGGTCGCCGAGTTGCCGGTAGAGGGCATCGGCCAGGGCCAGATCATCGCCGACCAAGGCCTGACGGAGATTTTCCCCGGGATCGCCGCCGGCTCCGGCCGCGACCTCCGAACCGCGCCGCCAACGGCGTTCGGGCGCGCGATCGAGTCCCCAGGCGATGGCAAGACCGGCGATGAAACCGCCGATGTGAGCGCCGTGGGCGACACCGCCGTTACCGCCGGCGTCGAGGAGAAAGGGCAGGAGGTTGTCGACCAGCAGATAGAAACCGAGAACCAGCCGCGCCGGGACGAGAAAGGTGGTAACGAGAAGGGGAAAGAGGAAGACGAAGATCTTGATCTGGTTGCGGGGGAACCACAAGTAATAGCAGCCGAGGACCCCGGAGATCGCCCCCGAGGCGCCGACCAAGGGGACCTGCGAGCTTGGGACGAAGAGGGCGAAGAAGAGGGTCGAGAGGACCCCCATGCCGAGATAGGCGAGCAGAAAACGGAAGCGGCCGAGGCGATGCTCGACGTTGTCGCCGAAGATGTAGAGAAAGAGCATGTTGCCGAACAGGTGCATCCAGCCGCCGTGCAGGAACATGGCGCTGAAGAGCGTGCTCAGATCGGGAGAACCGGGGCGAAAACCGTGGCGGAAGACGTAGAGGTCGTAGGCGCTGAGCTGCTGGAAAAGGATGCGCGCCGCCTGGGGTGTTTTGGCGCCGGCGACGCGCAGGTATTCGTGCAACAGGGGGTCGGCGAGTTCGGGACGGGTGCCGCTTAAAGGGACAGCAATGAGCAAGAAAACGGCGACGTTGAGGCCGATGAGCAGATAGGTGGCATAGGGGATCCCCGGCGGGTTGGGGGTATCGCCGACCGGCAGTAACATGACGCAAGCCCTCGCGAATGAAGTCCGGCGACGTGGCATCGGCACCCACCGGCGAAGCCAAGAGACTAGCACGCTCGGCACCCGGAAACCAGCCTTGCTTTTTCCCGGGTAAAATATTATTTTACCGCCACCGGAGGTTACCCACTGTGAGCTTTCTCTACGCCCTCGATCTCATCGGCACCGCCGCGTTTGCCGCCTCCGGCGCCCTGGCCGGTGTGCGTCGCAACATGGACCTGCTCGGGGTGCTGGTCCTCGGTACCGTCACCGCCACCGGCGGCGGCACCCTGCGCGATATCCTCCTCGGTGACTTCCCCCCCTTTTGCTTCAAGAACGAAACCTATCTTTACATCTCCCTGGGGATTTCCCTGCTGGTCTTCTTCCAACACCACCGCTTCGACGCCTTTAAAAATCCCCTGCTTTATTTCGACGCTGTCGGCCTCGGCACCTTCGTCGTCATCGGCACCGGCAAGGCCCTCGATTTCAACATGGGTTTTATCGGCGCGGTGACCATGGGGATCATGACCGCCACCGCCGGCGGGGTCACCCGCGACGTCCTCTCCAACCGCATTCCGCTGATTCTGCGCAAAGAGGTCTACGCCTCGGCCTGTCTGGCGGGGGCGGTACTCATGACGGTGCTGCACAAGACCGCTCTGCACCCGAGCCTGACGGCATCCTTGGCGGCCTTGACCGTCATCCTCCTACGCCTACTGGCGATCCGCCACAACTGGTCGCTGCCCAAGGCCAAAGTGCCGAACTGAATCATCTTCTTCTATCCCACCCAAATGACCATACGAAAGGACCCTGCATGCATACCGTCCGCCTGAAAGGAACCTCGAAAACCCTGCGCGTCGGCAAGGTCATCTGCCTGGCCCGCAACTACTCGGAACATATCAAGGAACTCGGCAACGCCGTGCCCGAGAAGCCGGTGCTTTTCATCAAGCCCGCCAGCAGCATCATCGGCCGGCACGAAGCGGTCGTCATTCCCGCCTTCTCCCAGGACTGCCAGCACGAGGTGGAACTGGCGGTACTGATCGGCAAGTGGGGGAAGAACATCAGCGCCAAAGAGGCCCTGAATCACGTCGCCGGTTACGGCGTCGCCCTCGACATGACCTTGCGCGACGTGCAGAACGAACTGAAACAGAAAGGCCTGCCCTGGGAAATCGCCAAGGGTTTCGATACCGCCTGCCCCCTTTCGGATTTCGTTCCCGCCGCCGAGGTAGGCGACCCGCACAATCTGCGCATCACCCTCAAGGTCAACGAGCAGCTGCGGCAGGACGGCAACACCGCGCAGATGATGCGGCGCATCCCCGAGATCATTCAGGCGGTATCGGAAATCTTCACCCTGGAGGAAGGGGATGTGATTCTCACCGGCACCCCATCCGGCGTCGGCGCGGTGAAGAGCGGCGACCGCATGCTGGCGGAGATCGAGAAGGTCGGCTGTCTGGAGACTCCGGTACAATGAAGCAACGCATTGTCCTGATCGGCCCCGGCCGCCTGGGACAAGCGGTGACCGCCCTGCTCGCCGAGGCCGGCCATTCGGTGCGCGCCGTCATCGGCCGCGATGCCGCTCGCGCCCTGGCCGCCGCCCGTTTCGTCGGCAGCCGGAACGCGGCAACCACCGACCTTGCCCGCGCCGCCCAGGGCAACGTCGTGCTGCTGGCGGTCCCCGACGACGCCCTCGCGACAGCAGCGTCGGGCTTGCGCCGGGAAGGTCAGCTGGCCGAGGGGGCGGTGCTGATCCATTTCAGCGGCCTGCATGCCGCCGCCATCCTCAACGCGGGAGAAGGCTCCCAGGTCCGCGCCCTCTCCTTGCACCCGCTGCAAACCTTTGCCGACGCCGTCGCCGGTGTCCGCAATCTGCCCGGCAGCCCGTTTTCGGTGGAAGGGGATGAAGACCTCCTCGCCTTCGGCGAACAACTGGTGCGGGACATGGGTGGCAGCCCCTTCCGCATTCGCGGCGAACAGAAAGCCCTCTACCACGCTGCCGCCTGTGTCGCCTCCAACTATCTCGTCACCCTCGCCTCCCTGTCGGGGCGGATTCTCGCGCACTGTGGGTTCCCCGAGGAGGAGGCCGTCAAGCTGCTCATCCCCCTGCTGCACGGAACGGTGCACAACCTCACCGCCCTCGATCCCCCCCGGGCGCTGACCGGCCCCATCGCTCGCGGCGATGTCGGAACCGTGGCCCGGCACCTGGAGGCCCTGGCGGAACTGCCGGAAGAACTGCGGGAGGTTTATCGGATTCTCGGACGAGAAACGGTCAACCTGGCATTACGGAAGGGAAGCTTGGGGGAGGAACGGGCGGGCGCGTTGCGGGAGTTGCTGAAAGGATAAACCAAAAAACAATTACACCACGGAGACACCAGGAACGCCGAGAAAAACAAATCGTCAAAGCGTACTCGCCGAAGCTTTCGCTTCATTCAATAAGTCGATTTCTCTGAGAACTCCGCGCCTCTGTGTATTTCAGGTTCTGTATCAACTGGACAAAGCGGCTCTGCGTAGTTGATTCGTCAAATGATGGGCCAGGCGGGTCGGCTCGGGCATGCGGTAGCGGCGGGTGCAGGCCAGGGTCAGGCGGGTGGCGCTCGCAACGTCGGTCAGATGACCGGGGGAAACGTACAGGGGTTTGACCCGCTCCCGCGTCCGCAGCACCATCCCCACCACTTCATCCGCAAGCAGCAGCGGCGCCGCCTCCCCCCGCATCACTCCCGGTTCGTCATGAACGCCGCAGAGGCGACTTTTGGCGCAGCCGACGGTCGGCAGATTCAGCCACAGGCCGAGATGGCTCGCCAGCCCGATACGGCGGGGGTGGGCGATGCCCTGGCCGTCGACCAGCACGACGTCGGGAACGGTCTTGAGTCGGTGGAAGGCCGCGAGCAGAACCGGTAGTTCGCGGAAGGAGAGGAGGCCGGGAATATAGGGAAAGTCGACCCAGCCGTCGGCCCAGGCCTGATCGACGACGTTCAGGGTCGCAAAATCGAGGACGACGACAGCGGCGAAAAAGTGGTCGCCGTGCTTCTCGTAGGAGACATCCACTCCCGCCACCGTCGCCGGTGATTCGGCGACCGTCGGCATCAACCGGACCTGCTGCGCCAGCTCCCGTTGCAGGGCCACCGCCTGGCGGGGGTCGAGATCCCAGTCGTGCAGCACGGCAAAATCCATCCCACCCTACCCCTGGCAGCGCAGCAGCTTTTTCCCATCCTGAAAGAGAATTTCCACCTTGTTCCCCGTTACCGCGAGGACCAGGCCGAAGCCGAAGGTCGGGTGGCTCACCCAGTTGTTCACCTTGAAGCTCGCATCCATCCGGTAAGGCACGGCACTGGCCGGATCGGCATCGCGGCTGGCGTCCTGCCACTGGGCCTGCTCCAGCAGCACCGCCTTGGAGAGGGCGGACTTGGCTTCTTTGGGCGCCTTTGCGGTTGCCGGCTTGCGGGTTTTCACTTCCCCCGCCGGCTTCTCTGCTTTGGGCGCGTGATAGTTATGGGTTCCGCCGCAGGTATTACACTGCACACGCACCACTTGCTCGCCGACCATGGCGATGATGGTGTGGTTGGTAATGACCCGGCACTTGGTGCAGCGGGCATCGATATAATCTCCTGCGGAACGTTTTTTACCGGGCATGACGCTTGTCCTTAACGAAAGAAAAGGCCACAGGCGCAGCGTCCCGTGGCCGTTATAGGTTCAAGTTGTGAAGAGATTTATAGCATCGCGACGACGGTCCTGTCAAGGAACGGGTGGCGCGGCAGGGCCGACGCCGTTCACCACATTGCGCGGAACACCGGCAAGAAAATCGCGGAGATTACCGACCGCCCCCGCCAGCAACCGGCCACGGGCGGCACCGGTCGCCCAGGCGACGTGCGGAGTGATGAAGCAGTTTCGCGCTTGCAGAAGCGGATTGTCGGCGGGCGGCGGCTCCTGGCAGAGGACATCGAGACCGGCTCCGGCCAGCCGATCGTCGTTGAGAGCCGCCGCCAGAGTCGCCTCGTCGACGAGGGCGCCGCGCCCGGTGTTGATGAGCCGGGCGGTCGATTTCATCAGCGCCAGACGCCGGGTGTCGACCAACCGTTCGGTCTCCGCCGTCAGCGGGCAATGGAGACTGACTACGTCACTACGGGCGAACAGGTCATCGAGTTCAGCGAAGGCGACATCCGCCCCTTGCCCCCGGTATTTTTCCGGATGTTTGGTGTGCACGAGAATCTCCATGCCGAAGGCCCGGCCCAGGGCCGCCACCTTGCGTCCGATATCGCCGAAACCGACGATCCCTAACGTCAGCCCCTCCAATTCGATCAACGGCCGGTCCCAGAAGGCGAAATCGGGGGAACGCGTCCAGGCCCCCTCCCGCACCAGCCGGGCATGATGGCCGACCTGCGAACACATCTCCAGCAGCAGGGCGAAGACCAGTTGCGCCACCGAGGCGGCACCGTAGGCGGGGACGTTGGTCACGGCGATCCCCTGGCGGGCGGCCGCCTCGACATCGACCACGTTATAGCCGGTGGCGAGTACGCCGATATAGCGCAAGTCGGGCAAAGCCGCGAGGGTCGTCGCCGAAAGGACCGTCTTGTTGGTCAATACCGCCCAGGCCCCGGCGGCCCGCTCGACGATCTGCTCGACCGGCGTCCGCTCGTAAACGACGCAATCCCCCAAGGCGTTCAGCCCGTCCCAACTCAGGTCGCCGGGGTTGAGGGCGTATCCGTCCAGCACGACAATTTTCATGGTCCCCATTCGCAACCTCACAAACCCTTTTTCTCAATAAAACGGAACAACAGCAGCCCTCCGACGATAAAGACGATGATGACCGGCCAGTGATTGATCCCCAGAACTTGCGGCAGGCTGATCTTGCCGAAATTGCCCCAGGTCAGCACGGTGCGCTGCATCAGGGGGAAGGCTTCGGCGTAGAGGGCGGCGCCGGCGATCATGCCGAAGAGCCCCCAGACGGCGTCCCAGCGCCCTTCCCCGAGGGCCCCCGCCGAAGTGCCGGGGCAGTAGCCGAGCAGCCCCCAGCCGAGGCCGAAGATCAGCCCACCGAGGATGTTGCCGCCGAGCACCGTCGCTTTGATGCTAAGTTGGGCCAGGCCGAGATCGACCAACAGATAGACGCCGACCATGCCGACCAGCACGCTCGTCAGCATGAACTTGATGATGGTCATATCCCTGAACAAGAGGGCGCCAATCTGCTTGTCGTAGCGCAACACCCGCCCCTTCTGCAGAATGAAACCGAAGGCGATACCCGTCACCAGACCGTAGATGAGCATTTTCATGACGCTTTCCCCCCGTAGATGAGACGGGCGACGATAATGCCACCGATGAAAAAGCAGACCAGGGAAACAAAACCGCTAATTGCTAGCTGGAGCGAACCGCTCAGCCCGTGACCACTCGGTCAGCCGCCGGCCAAACGGGCGCCGAACATGGCGATGGTGCCGCCACTAAAGGCAAAGAACGCGCGCCGGCCGGTACTGGCGGCACCGAAGCGCTCTTGCCAGAGGTTGGGCAAAGCCTGTACGCGAAAGCTGCGATCGCTCAAGGAGGCGATCAAGGCACCGATGAAGATGCCGACCACGAACATCCATTGCCAATCAATCTTGGGCACGGTCTTGATGAAATAATCCATCTGCGCCACCCGCTCCGGGGAGAAAACGTTCTCCACCATGCCGGCGACGCGCACAAAGGTCGTGGAAGCGCCGAGGAACTTTCCGGCGAACCACACGGAAAAGACCGACACCAGACCGGATAGCGCCCCGGCCAGATAGGGGTTCCAACCGCCGTCGGATGGCGACGAAAAACGCGAATACATAACAAGGCTCCTTTCGTTCACAGAGGTCCACATCCGCAATCACGAATGATAACAGCCCAGAAAGATTAACAAATCTTTTTGGCAAAACAAGTATTCACAGACAACGACGCCCCCGGTGGAAAACCACCGGGGGCGTCGGGTTTGCAGCAGGGGTCAGGCGAGTGACCGATTAGCCTTTCAGCGCCGCGTGGGCGGCGGCGAGGCGGGCGATGGGCACCCGGAAAGGAGAACAAGAGACGTAGTCGAGGCCGATATGGTGACAGAAGATGACGCTCGACGGCTCGCCGCCGTGCTCGCCGCAGATGCCGAGCTTGATGTTGGGGCGGGTGGCCCGGCCCTTTTCGCAACCCATCTTCACCAACTGGCCGACGCCGGCCTGGTCGAGGGCGACGAAGGGGTCGTTGGGATAAATCTCGCTTTCGACGTAGAAGGGCAGGAACTTGCCGGCGTCGTCGCGGGAGAGGCCGTAGGTCGTTTGGGTCAGGTCGTTGGTGCCAAAGGAGAAGAACTCGGCTTCCTTGGCGATGGCATCGGCGGTCAGGGCGGCGCGGGGCAGCTCGATCATGGTGCCGATCAGATATTCGACCTTGACGCCGTAGCGGGCGATGACCTCATCGCACACGCGCACCGCGTTGGCCTTGAGAATCGCCAGTTCCTTCACCTCGCCGACCAGCGGGATCATGATCTCGGGGATGATCGAGAAGCCTTCGTTCTTGATCAGCTCGCAGGCCGCTTCCATGATCCCCTGAACTTGCATATCATAGATCTCGGGGAAGGTGATGCCGAGACGGCAGCCGCGATGGCCGAGCATCGGGTTGAACTCGTGGAGGAATTCCACTTTGTTCTTGAGGGTCTGGGCGGTCACATTCATGACCTTGGCGAGCTCGTCGATCTCCGAATCCTTCTGCGGCAGGAACTCGTGCAGCGGCGGATCGAGCAGGCGGATGGTGACCGGCAGCCCCTTCATTTCGCGGAAGAGGCCAATGAAGTCGCTTTTCTGCATGGGCAGGATCTTGATCAGGGCACGCTTGCGGCCTTCGACATCTTCGGAAAGGATCATTTCACGCACGGCCATGATGCGGTCGGCATCGAAGAACATATGCTCGGTGCGGCACAGGCCGATCCCCTCGGCGCCGAACTCACGGGCGACCTTGGCATCCTGCGGGGTGTCGGCGTTGGTGCGGACCTTGAGCTTGCGGTACTTATCGACCCACTGCATGAGCTGACCGAAGTCGCCGGTCAGTTCCGGCTGAACGGTCGGCACCTGACCGAGGATGACTTCGCCGGTGGAGCCGTCGAGGGTGATGATGTCGCCCTTCTTGATAATCACGCCGCCCTTGGCGGTGAACTGCTGCTCGCGATAATTGACAACGATGTCGCCACAGCCGGCCACGCAGCATTTACCCATGCCGCGAGCAACGACCGCCGCGTGCGAGGTCATGCCGCCGCGGGCGGTGAGGATCCCCTGGGCGGCGTGCATGCCGTGGATGTCCTCGGGGCTGGTTTCGACCCGCACCAGAATGACCTTGAGGCCCATTTTGGCGGCGTTCTCGGCCTCATCGGCGGAGAAGACGACTTCGCCGCAGGCAGCGCCGGGGGAAGCGGGCAGACCCTTGGCGATCACTGTCTTGGCCGCCTTGGGGTCGAGGGAGGGATGAAGCAGCTGGTCGAGTTGGGAGGGTTCGACACGCAGGACCCCTTCCTTGTCGTCAATCAGCCCTTCCTTGACCATGTCGACGGCAATCTTCACCGCCGCATTGGCGGTGCGTTTGCCGTTACGGGTTTGCAGCATGTAGAGCTTGCCCTTTTCGATGGTGAACTCGATATCCTGCATATCCTTGTAATGCTTCTCGAGGATGTCGCGGATCTTCGCCAGCTGGGCGTAGCAGTCGGGGAGCACATCTTCCATCGCCGGCAGGTCACCGGGCTTGTGTTTGGCCTTATTAATCGGCTGCGGAGTGCGGATGCCGGCGACGACGTCTTCGCCCTGGGCGTTGACCAGATATTCGCCGTAGAAGTAGTTCTCGCCGGTGGAGGGGTCGCGGGTGAAGGCGACGCCGGTGGCACAGTCATCCCCCATGTTGCCGTAGACCATGGACTGGACGTTGACGGCGGTCCCCCACTCAGCGGGGATGTTGTTAAGCTTGCGGTAGGTGATGGCGCGGGGGTTCATCCACGAGCCGAAAACCGCGCCGATGGCGCCCCAGAGCTGCTCCTCGGGATTCTCGGGGAAGTCGCGGCCGAGCTCTTCCTTGACCTTCTGCTTGAACTTCACAACCAGATCCTTGAGATCGTCGGCGGTCAGATCGGTGTCGAGTTCCACCCCGCGAGCTTCTTTTTTCTGCTCAAGGAGATGTTCGAGGATGTCGCCGTCCATTTCCATGACAACGTCGGAGTACATCTGAATGAAGCGGCGGTAGGAGTCGTAGGCGAAGCGGGGGTCGCCGCTCTGCTCGATGATCCCCTGCACGGTCTCGTCGTTGAGGCCGAGGTTGAGGACGGTGTCCATCATGCCGGGCATGGAGGCGCGGGCGCCGGAGCGTACCGACACCAGCAGCGGATTCTTGCGGTCACCGAATTTTTTGCCCATCAGGGTCTCGACCTGCTTGAGCTTCTCCTCGACTTCCCTTTTAAGTTCCGCCGGATACTGGCGATTGTTCTTGTAGAACTCGGTGCAGACCTCGGTGGTGATGGTGAAACCCGCCGGAACCGGCAGCCCGATGGAGGTCATTTCCGCCAGGTTGGCACCCTTGCCGCCCAGCAGGTTTTTCATGTCGCCCTTGCCCTCGGCTTTCCCGTCGCCAAAAAAGTACACATACTTCACAGCCATCAACCGTCTCCTCCTGAAAAGTTTTTAGCGCCGGGACCTGCCCCGGCCAAGTAACGGGCTCCCCGGCCCTTATGCGGCGATCCGGGAAAAATCCGCGATCCCCTCGAACAGCCTGGCGACGCCGGTGAGCAGCGCCAGGCGATTGATACGCACGGCGTCCTGGTCGGCCATGACCATGACGCCCTCAAAAAAGCCGTCTACCGTGCCGCGCAGACCGGCGATGGCACGCAAAGCCGCGGCATAATCCCCAGCCGCGACCGCCTGGGCGACCTGACCGGCCGCCTGCCCGGTCGCTTCAAACAAAGCCCCCTCGCAGGGAGAGGCGAAAAGCGCCGGCGCCACGGGCGTATCGACGCCACCTTTAATTATATTGACAACCCGCTTAAAGGCAACGGCCAGCGGCTCGAAATCTTCACGCCCTTTGAGCTCGGCCAGAGCCTTGACCCGAGCCAGGGCGTCGGCGACATCGGCAAAGGAGGCGGAAAGGACCGCGTCGACCACATCCTGGGGATAGCCCTGCCCGGTGAGCAGATTGACCAGACGCAGGCGGAGAAATTCGAGGACGTCGGCGCGGACCTCGGGGCGGGGGCGGGTCAGCTTGGCGGTCAGCAGATCGAGGCTGCGATCGACAAGTTCCGGCAGGGAAAGACGGTAGCCGCGCCCGAGAATGATATTGAGAATGCCGATGGCGCTGCGCCGCAGGGCGTAGGGGTCGGCGGTGCCGGTAGGAATGAGACCGACGCCGAAACAGCCGCAGAGGGTATCGAGCTTGTCGGCGATGGAGACAAAGGCGCCGAGGTCGGCGGAAGGGATGGAGCCGCCGGCCTGGGTCGGCAGGTAGTGCTCGTAGATCGCCTGGGCGACTTCGGCATCCTCCCCTTCAAGCAGGGCGTACTCGCGTCCCATCACCCCCTGCACTTCGGGAAACTCGCCGACCATACCGGAAACCAGGTCGGCCTTGCACAGGGTGGCGGCGCGGGCGGCCTGCTCCTTGAGGGTCGGCGCCAGCTGCTCGGCAAGACCGACGGCGAGGGCCCGAAAACGCTCCATTTTCTCGAAAGAGGTGCCAAGCTTGGCCTGATAGACCACCGACTTGAGTGCTTCGACGCGATCCGCGAGGGGAACCTTCTTGTCTTCCTCAAAAAAGAAGCGGGCGTCAGAAAGGCGGGCACGGAGCACCCGCTCGTTTCCCCGCACCACCACCGCAGGATCGGGGGCCAGGGTGTTGTTGATGGTGATGAAGGCCGGCATCAGCTTGCCGGCGGCATCCACCAGGGAGAAATAGCGCTGATGGCTGCGCATGGAGGTAATCAGCACCTCTTTCGGCACTTGCAGAAAGTCGGGATTGAAGGTGCCGAGGACGGCGCTGGGATATTCCACCAGGTAGGAGACCTGCTCCAGCAGTTCCTCGTCGGCAAGCACTTCCCCCCCGGCCTCCTTGGCCAGACGGGCGACCTCGGCGCGGATGATCGTCTTGCGCTTTTCCGGGTCGACGATGACGAAATGGCGTTCGCACTCCTGCAGATACTGGCTGAAGTCCTTGACGGAAAAGGTGCCGGGAGCCATGAAGCGATGTCCCCGCGACTCGTTGCCGCTCGCGATATTGCCGAAAGCGAAGGGGACCACGGCGCCACCGTAAAGAGCGACGATCCAGTGCACCGGGCGGGCGAAGCGAACCTCGAGATCCTTCCAGCGCATCGATTTCTTGAAGGGAATGGCCTGAATCAGCCGGGGCAGGATTTCTGTCAACAATTCCGCCGTGGGCCGACCGGCCTGTTCCTTCTTGGCGCAGACATAGGCCCCTTTTTCTGTCTCGACAATAACCAACTGGTCGACGGTGACCCCCTGACCGCGGGCGAAGCCCTCGCCGGCCTTGGTCGGCTTGCCGTCGGCAGCGAAGGCGACGCTCTTGGCCGGCCCCATCACTTCGCTGCGCAGAGTCGGTTGATGTTCCTCGACCCCCTCGACCACCAACAACAGGCGCCGGGGCGTGGCCAGGGTGCGGATGGCACCAAAGGCGAGTTGGGCGTTCTCCAGTTCCGTGCGGATCAAGGCGGCCATATCAGCCATGGCCTTGGGCAGGAATCCTGCGGGGATCTCCTCGGTTCCTATTTCAAGCAGCAGTTCCTGAGCCATCAGCGGCCTCCTTTCAGCAGCGGGAAGCCGAGTTTCTCACGCAGTTGCAGATAGCCTTCGGCGCAGAGTTTGGCCACATTACGAACCCGGCCGATGTAGTTGGCCCGTTCGGTGACCGAAATCGCCCCCCGGGCATCGAGCAGATTGAAAGAGTGGGAACATTTCATGACGTAGTCGTAGGCGGGAAGAACCAGGCCGCGCTCCACCAGGCGGATGCATTCTTTTTCATACATGGTGAAGAGCTTGAGGAGCATATCGACGTCGGCCTCTTCGAAGTTGTAGGTCGAAAACTCGACCTCGCTCCGATGGTGAACGTCGCCATATTTGACCCCCTTGACCCATTCGAGGTCATAAACGTTATCGACCCCTTGCAGATACATGGCGATGCGTTCGCAACCGTAAGTGATCTCGCCCGAAACGGGCTTGAGATCGATGCCGCCCGCCTGCTGGAAATAGGTGAACTGGGTGATCTCCATACCATCCAGCCAGACCTCCCAGCCCAGGCCCCAGGCGCCGAGGGTCGGGGACTCCCAGTCATCTTCAACGAAACGGATGTCATGGGCCTTGGGGTCGATCCCGAAGCTCTTGAGGGAGTCGAGATAAAGATCGAGGATGTTCATCGGCGAGGGTTTGAGGATGACCTGGAACTGGTAGTAGTGCTGAAGACGGTTGGGATTTTCGCCGTAGCGGCCGTCGGTGGGGCGGCGGGAGGGTTCGACATAGGCGACCTTCCAGGGTTCGGGGCCAAGAACCCGAAGAAATGTCGCGGGGTTGAACGTGCCGGCACCTTTTTCCACATCGTAGGGCTGCTGAATGATGCATCCTTGCCCGGCCCAGTAATTCTGCAAGGAGAGAATCAGATCTTGAAACGTCACGCGACCTCCAGAAAGAAGCTGAGACCGGCCCAACCGTCGACCGTCCCAACCCGGATTAAATCCCTGGCTCGGGACCTGCTTAAAAAAATCGAATACTAGCTTTTTCCAACCCGGACTGTCAAGCTGGAATCATCGCTAGAAAGGGTATTTAGCCCCCTTTGCCCGCCCCCAGGTCGAGCAATATCCCCTCTAGAAAGTTTTGCGAACGCAACGGCCGGCAAAGATGGCACTCCAGGGTGTTCGCCACCAGTTCCCGCCCCTCGCGCAGGGTCCGCTCGCCCAGGCGAATGCCGTCGAAAACGGTCGCAGGGGCATGAATCAGCCGCGAGACGGAACCGAGGGTCAGAAGGTCCAGGGAAAGTCCTTGCTCACGCCCTGCGCAGTCCGGGCAGAGGCTGCCGCCGCGCCGGGCAGAAAAGCTCACATGGGGTCCGGGCAGGGAACCGAAGCAGGCAGAGCAATGGAGCAGGTGGGGAATGTAACCGGAGAGATTGAGCAGACGCAACTCGAACAACAACCGCGCCGTCGAACTTCCCCCGGCGGCGGCAAGGAAATCGAGCAGCGACTTGAGGAGCGCATAGACCTCATCCTGGGCCTCTCCTTCGGCGAAGAACGCCTCGATCAGTTCGCAGGCGTAGCCCGCCAGAGCGATGGCCGGCAGGTCGGTGCGCAGTCCGGCGCGAAGGTCGACCAATTCCGATTCCTTCAGAGTGACCAGCCCCCCGGAACGGGGAGTCGCCCAATGAAGAATCACGCCGGCAAAAGGTTCCAAAGAAGCCGCGAAGCGCCGCCGGCTGTTGCGGGCTCCCCGCGCGAAACCACGTAGTCGGCCATGACCGGGAGCAAAAAAGGTGACGATGCGATCGGCCTCGCCATAGTCGAGATGGCGCAGCACGATCGCCTCGGAACGGAAGAAGCGCATCGGCGGTGACAGCTAACGCAGGTAGCTGAGAAAAAGGGTGGCGGTGCCGAAATAGATGAGAATGCCGGTAATATCGTTGGCGGTCTGCACAAAGGGAGTGGAAGCGATGGCCGGATCGACCCCAACACGCTTGAAAAAAAACGGGGCTACGACGCCCATGGTCGCCGCTACGGACATGGCGGTCACCATGGCCAGACCGACTACCAGCCCCAGATAGGGATTATGGTGCCAGAAAAAGGCGACCAGGCCGATGGTCGTACCGCAGACCACACCCATGATGACCCCCACCCGCAACTCTTTCAGGAAAACCTGGCGCATGGTGGAAACGTCGACGCGGCCAGTGGCGAAGCCACGCACGACGATGGTCGCCGACTGACCACCGACGTTGCCACCCATGCCGGTGATGACCGGGATGAAGGAAATAAGGGCGATAACTTCCTCCAGGGTCGCCTTAAACAGCCACATCAGATAGCCGGTGATCACTCCGCCAAAAAGGTTGGTGATCAGCCAGGGCAGGCGCAGACGGGCGATTTTGAAAGATTTGTATCCGTACAGCAATTCCTCGTCGCTGGAGCCGGCCATCTTGTAGATGTCCTCGGTGGCCTCCTCGCGCATAACGTCGATGACGTCATCGACGGTGATGATCCCCATCAGCTTGTTCCCCTCGTCGACGACGGGAATCGCCAGGATGTTGTATTTGGCCACCAAATGGGCCACCTCTTCCTGGTCGATATCGGTGCGCACGCTGATGACATCGGCGGTCATGATATCCTTGAGCCGGGCCGTCGGCGGCACGGTCAACAACTGACGCAAGGATAAAACCCCAACCAGATGATTATATTCGTCGGTGACGTAGAGATAGAAGACCATCTCGATGTCTTCGGCGCCCTGTACCGCCTCGATCGCCTCCCGAACCGTCATTTCCTCGCGTAGAGAGAAGATCTCGGTGGCCATGATGCCACCGGCGGTATCCTCATCGTATTTGAGCAGCTCCTCGATCTCTTCCGAGTGCTCGACCTCCATGCTCTGCAGCACTTCCTCGGCCAGCTCCTCAGGCATGTTGCGGATGATGTCGACGGCGTCGTCGTAGGGCATCTCCTGCAACACTTCGGTGATCGTTTCCTTATCGATCTGTTCCAGCAGCTGGGCGCCGGTGGCATGGTCGAGCTCGGAAAGAACGTAGGCCGAGATTTCCGGATCAGCCAGCAGATTGAAGAGGATGCGCTGTTCCTTGAGGTCGAGATAGCGGAAAAGATGGGCGATATCGGCAGGATGGGACTTGGCGAGAACCTTGGTGATATGAGGATAGGCGCCGCGCCGGATCAGCTTGCGGACGGTGTCGAGGAGCATTTGCAGTTTCTGGTCCATGGCGGTCGATCTCCCCCGGCGGCGCTGCGCGGATTAAGGAAGGTTCGATACTAGCACCCCCCCGGCGAGAGTGTCAACGACTCGCCACCCGAGGGAAAAGCGGCATCCAGACACAAAAAAGCCTCGCAGGTGCGAGGCTTTTTTGTGTGTGTTATGTGTGAAGCAAACGGCCCAAACGGCCTAGCCGAGTTCCTTGATAACCGCCGAGAAATCTTCCTCGCCCCGACCGGCCTTGACCGCCTTTTCATAAACCTTCGCTACCGCATTGGCCGCTGGCAACTCAAGGCTCGATTTATCCGCCACTTCCTTGGCCTGCATCAGGCCTTCATAAACGTACTTCAAAGCCAGGTTGCGGGAGAAATCCCCCCGGGCGATGGACCGCCCCTTGGCGTTGAAGAGCGGCGAGGCCACGCCGCCCGATTCAAGGACTTCGAGGATCTTCTCGGCGTTGAAACCGAGTTTTTCACCCAGCACCAGGCCCTCGGCCAGCGCCACCATCAACTCGGACTGCACCAAGTTAACCACAAACTTCATGCGCGTCGCGGCACCGACCTCGCCCACATGGATGATGTTCAGGGCGAAATGGGAAAAGACTTCGCGGCAGCGACTGAGCAGGGTGTGATCGCCGCCGGTGAGGACCGTCAGCAGGCCGCTGATGGCGTGTTCCTTGGTCCCCCAGATCGGCGCTTCGAGAAACTGTACGCCCTTAGCGGAGGATCTGGCGGCCAGATCCAGGGTCGCCTCCAGGGAATGGGTGCCCATATCGACCAGGATAGCCCCCGGCTTGAGGCCTTCCATAAAACCTTCCTTGCCGTTCAGGGCCGCACTGACTTCTTCCTTTTCGGGCAACACGACAATGAGCATGTCCTTGTTCTGCGCCACCTCGAAAGGGCTCGCTGCCGATTTGGCGCCCTGTTTGACCAGATCGCTAACTGCGTCCGACTTGGTGTCGTAAACCGTCAGTTTATAATGTGCTTTCAACAGATTGGCGGCGATGTGACGCCCGACTGTACCTAGACCGATAAAACCGATATCCTTGACCATCCGCGACCTCCCCGTAAGACTCGAAAATGAAACACATTCGGATTATCTATACCGCAAATCCACAAAAAAACAAGAGTAAATAAATCAGAAACCGCCGAAACAAAGGCAACTGCAGGCGCCGGCTGCGTGTTCAAACTTGCGCCAAAGGCAAGGAAAAGGCGACCCGGGTACCGAGTCCCGGCTGACTTTCCAGGGAGATCTTTCCCCCATGCGCCTCGACGATGGCCTTGACCAGGCTCATGCCCAGTCCGATGCCGCCCAGCGCCGTATCGGAGGCGTCGGCCCGGAAAAAGCGGTCGAAAACACGGCACCTTTCCTCGTCGTTCATGCCCGTCCCCTGGTCGACCACCTCGAAGCGGTAAAAACCCGCCTCGGGTTGGCCCATGATGCGGACAACTCCGGGATTCGGCGAAAACTTGACGGCATTGCTCACCAGGCTGGTGAAAATTTGTTCGACTTTAACCCGGTCGATATCGAGACGACTGTCGGAAGCGATCAGGGAAAAATCAAAACGCTGGTTGGTTGATAGCCCCTGACAGTACTCCCGCACATCGTCGAGCAGCTCGGCTACGGGATGGATCCGCCGTTCGAGCGGCAGCGGCAGCCCCGAATCGACGCAACTGATATCGAGCAGCACGTCGAGGATGTGGTTGAGACGCCAGGAATTTTCATAGATCCGGCGCAATCCATCCTGACGCTGTTCGGGGGAAAGGAGCTCGTCCTGTAACATTTCGGCGAAGCCGCTGAGTACCGTAATCGGGGTCTTCAGTTCATGAGCGGCGGCAATGATGAATTCCGACTTCAAGCGCTCGATCTTGTGCTCGAAGGTGACATCCTGCAACACCAGCACCGAACCGGTATCCGCCCCATCCGCGTCATGAAGGCTCGCGAACTTGCCCCGCAACACCTTGCCGCCCTGTCGGGTCGCGAGCAAGACGGGACAGTCGGAGGAGAGGAGGGACTCCCTGGATTTATCCAGCGGACAAACCAGTCGCGGCAGGGCGAGTTCAAGCGTCTCGACGGCAGAAAGGGCTTCGATTCCGGGGAGCAGTTCCCGCGACGCCGAATTCATCAACTCGATGCGCCCCGAAGGATCGGTAACGATGACGCCATCGTGCAGGGAGCGCAGAATGAGGCTCAAACGCCGCCGACTCCGGGTCTGTTGGCGCAGGGAGGTCTTGATCTTCTGCAGATAGAGCCCGAGCAACACCCCGCTGCCGGAACCGAAAACAAAGGGGACGATGAAAGCTTTCGGTTGGAGAGGAAAGCCCGCCATCACCTTCTGCAGCGCGGAGAGTGCCACCAGCAACAGGGCGCCCCCCAGGGTACTCAAGATCATCACCATGATCCGGGTGAGTCCTTCCTGTCGTGAAAAGAGCTCTCGCCGGGCGCGAAAGCGCCCCAGGAAAAATCCGGCCACACCCAGGGCTCCACCCACGAGCAGCGGGAACACATAGGCGTGAAGGAAATCGATTCCGTCATTTCGCCCTTCAGCCAAATGGAAAACACCGCAAACAACCAGGGAGCCAACCAGGAAAGCACGAAGAAGACGCCATAAATCAGGTGTTTGTGACATCGTTGATTCTCCAATGGAAACAGTTCCACGGCCACATCATCGACTATTGTTACATAAACACCCTGAATCGAGTAACCCCCCATTGGAAACTTTTTTAAGTGAAAATTAAAAATTGGGCAATCAGGAACACCTTTCCGAAGACGCTTTTCCCCGGGTGGATCAAACTTACAGATGCCAGACGAAGCGCAGGTTATAGCGCTCTCCCTCCGGCCGATTTTCCGCCTCGAATTCTTTATAGACATTGAAAAAGAGGTGCATGTCGGGGCTGATATGCCAGATGCCGCCGGGGCCGACGGCAAAAACCCGCTCGTCGTCATCGATGGAGCGGCCGTCGACCCGGGTATGAGTGAGCTGATCGAAAAAGTAGCCGTTGAGCCCGACCCGCAGGGTTTTGGGGAAGACGGCCGTATCCAGGGTGAAATTCCCGTGCCAGGCCTGCCCCGCCTTGAGCTCGTCGGCCCCGCCGAAGGGATCGTCGTTCGTGTCGTTCCACAGGTAGTGAATGCGCCAGGAGGCCGTCACTTCCTGGGTGAGAAAAAGCGTCGCTGACCAATAAGGATTGAAGGAGAAATGGTTGCTGCCGGGATTGAGCGCCCTCTTTTCGTCGTACTTCCCGGTCGGCCAGATGGTCTGCAGCTCGATGCGATTGAGCATCCGCGGCCCCTCCTTACCCATGATCGGATCCCATTGGAGAAAGGGACCGACGAGCAGGTCGCCGAAACCCGAATCCGTTTCCGGCAGGGGATCGCTGTCGATGAAAACCAGCGGCAGCATGACGTTGAGCCCCCAGCGGGCGCCGGGGAAAAGTTCCGTCGCCGACTGGTAGGTGGCCTGGGTGAGACTGATGGTGACATCGACCGAGGGATCGTCAAAGGGCAGGTCCGCCAGTTTGTCGGCGGTGTAGTACTGAAGATATTCGGTCAGATAGAGCCCGCTGCCGGCGGGAGGCGCGCCGTCGAGAAAACTGGTGAAGCCGAGGTTGACCGACGGCTGGTTGAAGGCGGCGACGGATCCGGCCGACAGGACCACGCCCAAGAGAAGGAAGATGCTCAACCGGTAGAATCGACGCATGACTGGCTCCTGTTCACATGAAAAAAGGCCGATAGGAATCGGCCTAGAATCATCGTTCACCCGAGGGCTTGTCAAGAAATAAAACCTTGTTCGCCCACAGCCACGCTCCGGCCGCGGCTACTTCAGTGGATCAACAATGCCGTTCGGCAACTCTTCGTTCTCCCCCTGCCCTTTCAAATCCCCGTAGATCCGCTTCCAGTCTTTTTCGACCCGGAGAAAGGCTTCCACAATTTCAGGATCAAATTGGGTACCGCTGCGTTGGCGGATGATCCGCACCGCCGCATCGTGACTGATGGAGGGCTTGTAAACCCGTTGGCAGACCAGGGCGTCGTAAACGTCGGCGATGGCCATCAACCGACCAGGCAGGGGGATTTCCTCCCCCTTGAGCCCTTCGGGATAGCCGCTGCCATCCCACCACTCATGATGGCAGTAGACAATTTCCCGCGCCGTCTGTAACGCCGGGCTGCCGGAAACCCCGGCACGGCGTTCCGCCTCATCAATCACCTGCCGCCCGTAGGTGGTGTGCTTCTTGATTTCCTCGTACTCCTCAGAGGTTAGCGGCCCGGGCTTGAGCAGCAGCAGATCGGGCACCCCGACCTTGCCGATATCGTGCAAGGAAGCCAGACGGCAGAGGAGATCGATGGTGTCGGGGGTGAGAATCTTGCCGTAACGGGGATGATGACCAAGCTCCTCCGCCACGGAACGCAGATATTTTTCCGTGCGCAGGATGTGCGCTCCGGTTTCGCTGTCGCGGATGCTGGCCAGGGAACAGAGCGACTGCATCATGAAGTTCTGCATGAACTCGGTCTGTTCCTGATGCTGATGAGAGCGGCGCTCTTCGAAGCGGAAACGCAGCAGGGTCGCGGCGCCGAGGATGGCACACATGAGTAGAACCGGCATGACCGGAGAGAGGAAGAGCCCATGCAGGTTGAGCAGCCAGGCGCTTCCGGTCCAGAGCAGCAGCCCGGAAAGGGCGGTCAGCAGCAGACCGACGGTCGGCGAAAGCCAGGCGAGCAAGATCGGCAAGAGCAGCCCGGAAACGACCAGCATGAGGATGTCGGCACCGGGAAACCAGCCCGGCACCCGGATGAAATCGCCGTTGAGGATGTTGGCAGCAATGCGAGCGTGGATTTCCACCCCGAGAAAGGTTTCACCCAAAGGAGAGACCAGGCGGGTATCAAGGCCGGTGGCGGCGACGCCGACAAAGACGACCTTGTCCTTGAGCCGAGCGGCGGCCTGGGGATCATCCAGCAGGGTCGCGGCGGATATCCGCTGCCAGCCGCCCCGAGCCGCCGGAAAATCGACAAGAAAATTACCCTGTTTATCCAGAGGAACCCGGCGCTCTCCCCACCGCAGGAAGAGTTCATTTCGGCCGGCCAGTAGCGCTGGCGTTTCCACGCCGTCGGCAAGAAGCAGGGTCGCCAGGGCCAGTCCGGGGTAGAGATCGCCCTGGGCGGTGATCAAGAGAGGGATGCGACGAAAGATGCCGTCGCGATCAGCAACGGCATTGAGAAATCCGGCGGCGGAAATGCTCTCGGCCAGTTCTGGCAGAATTCCCAGACGACCCCGGGCTTCAAAGAGACGGGATTCGGGCACGGGCAGGGCCAAGGCTGACGGTTCGGCGCCGGTCCAGACACCGGCGCCCGGTGCGTCGAAATGAACCTTGTACCCCAGGACAAAGGGGCCGTCGGCGAGAACCCGGGCCAGGGCCTGATCGGAATAGGGCGGTGTCGGCGTTTGAAACAACGCCTCAAGCCATTCCCGCAATTGCGAATCCAACGCCTCGGGGTGCATGCGGTCAGGCTCGGCGAGCATCATGTCCACCCCCACCGCACGGGGTTCGCCGTGACGCACCTGGTCCAAGAGCAGAGCGAGCAGCGAACGGGGCCAGGGCCACTGGCCGTACTCTTGTAAGCTGGGGTCGTCGATATCAACGATGACCACCTGGGGATCGTCGATGGATTCGGCGGAAACCCGGAGCAGCAGATCATAGACCCGCTGGTCCAGTTCGCTGACCAGTGCCGGTCGCCAAACCGAGAGGAGGCAGGCGAAAAGGGTGAGCCCCACCCCGGCCAGCAGGATGAGCCATCGCCCGCGGATGAGATCGCGACCGATCCGCGATTCGAGAAGATGCAGCATCAGCGCACGGTAATTTCGACGCGACGGTTGCGCGGCTCGGAAACCTCGTCGTCAGTCGACACCAGCAGATTGCGCTCGCCGTGGGAACTGGTTTCAAGCATCGTCGGATCAATCCCGGCATCGGTCAACATCGTAGCAATGATCGCGGCGCGCTCCTGGGAAAGACGCATATTGGCTTCGTTGGAACCGACCGTGTCGGTGTGGCCGACGACGCTGGTATCGACCGAGCGGCGCTCGCGGATCGTCGCGATAACCTCGGGGATGAGGGCTTGCGATTCTTCGGTAAGCGCCTTGGAGCCTTTTTGGAAATAGAGGATAAAGCGCCGCACCGGCTCCGGTTGCACCGCCAGGGCGTCGTGGAAACGGGCCTTGACTTCATCGGCAGAGAGGATCGTCGGGGCGGCGGGGGAAGCCGCAGAATCGGCGACAGCCGTCGCCTGCCAGGCCTCCCCGAGAGTTTGCGAACCTTGTGGATTGCTGACCGTAATGCTCCCGACCGTACCGCTATCGTCCGGCATGAGCACAAACAAACTTTGAGGGGGAGCCTGCGGAGCACTGCATGCCGCCAGCACTGCAGAGACAAAAAACACAACCAGTATTCGCGACAACAACTCCATCAGGCGATCCCTCCTTCTCGACAAGTTATCCGACGATATCCATGACAAAATGCGTTCCCCTCACCCCCACCGTTCCCACCGGGGTTTCCAGACGCACGGCATCGGGCGCGAGTTTGGAGATCTGCCCGGAAACAAAGGCCGCCATCCCCCGGGCCAAACGCAACACCAGTCCAAAACGCCCCTCGCCAGGGGCGAATTCGAACTGCTCGACAGCCAGGTCGCTGTTACCACCGAGAGAGAGACGGGTATCATCGCGAAAGACCACACCAACCCGGCCCGTCTCGCCGGTTTTTAGCTGATCGGCGCGATAGAGCACCGTCCCCGCCTCCGCCGCGATCGTCTCGCCGCCGCGCAGGACAAAAACCTCACCCTCAACGTTCTTGATGCTGCCGATACGCTCATCCTGAGCCTGGACAAATGTGGGACAAAAGACCAGCAGCACCAGAAGAATACATAACTCTTTCATAAACGCCCTCCACGTTCGCAGGTTGATGGCTTATCCACCGAGTCCTTGGCGGAACCACGCTATTCTAACATAAAAGACGGATAGAAACTTGGCGGGAAAACTCCGGGGAACAGCTTTGTGACCGGGGGGAAAATCAGACTTGAGCCGCTTGCCGGGTTTGTTCAACCGAATTGGCGCACTTTTCGTGCAAGGAACTGAAAATCATGTCGAGAACGGCTTTCTGTCGCATCTCATGCTTGTTCAGCACCGCCAGACAACTGCCCATGGGAAACTGTTTGTGCAGATATTCGGCGTCCCGCCCGGAAAGAATGATAATCCGGTTGCGGCCGACCCCTTTGGCCACGGCGTAGCCAAGCATTTTGCGGCCGTCGAGCCCCGGCATCTCCAGGTCAAGCAGCAGCAGCGCCAGCCCCTCGTGAATCGCTGCCAGGCCGCGGATCGGATCGAGACAGGTACTGAACTCCAGCGCCGGATAGCGCTCGCGGACATAGTCCTCGATATAGTCGAGAAACAATTGATCATCGTCGATCATGAGAACTTTTTGCATCGTTTCCATCCTCTTCGGAGCGGGGGCCGACATGAAAATTAGACGGCATAAACCCTGTCTGTCAAGGGATTATTTCGCCCATTCGGACCCTTGCTAATGGGCCTGGCGCCAGTTGGCGCCGACGCCGATGTCGACCAGCAGCGGCACGCTCAGCGCCACCGCCCCTTCCATCTCGCTCCGCACCAGTTCCCGCACCCGCTCCAGCTCGACTTCCGGCACGTCGAAAACCAGTTCGTCATGCACCTGCAGCACCATCCGCGTCTGTAGTCCTTCCTCCGTAAGCCGCCGGTGGATACGGACCATGGCGACCTTGACGATGTCGGCGGCCGAGCCCTGAATCGGGTAGTTGATGGCGTTGCGTTCGGCATAAGAGCGAATCGCGCCGTTGCTGCTGGCGATTTCGGGAACGGCGCAGCGCCGACCGAGCAACGTGGTGACGTACTGTTTCGCGCGAGCCTCCTCCTTCTTGCTCTCCATGAAGGTCTTGATGCCGGGATAGCGCGCGAAGTAGTTGTCGATGAAGACTTGCGCCTCGCGGGTCGGGATACCGAGGTCCTTGCCGAGGCTGAAGGCGCCCATGCCGTAGATCACCCCAAAGTTGATGGTCTTGGCCTGACGACGCATTTCGCTCGTTACCATCTCAGGGAAGACGCCGAAGACTTCGCTGGCGGTGCGTTTATGAATGTCCTCCCCCTGGGCGAAGCTCTCCTTGAGCACCGCCTCGTCGGCCAGATGGGCAAGAATACGCAGCTCGATCTGCGAGTAGTCGGCGGCGAGAAGCACATTCCCCTCGGCGGGGATGAAGGCCTCGCGGATGCGCCCCCCCTCCTCGGTGCGGATCGGGATGTTCTGCAGGTTCGGCTCGCTGGAAGAGAGCCGGCCGGTGGCGGTCACCGCCTGGTTGAAACTGGTGTGGATGCGCCCGCTATCGGGGTTGACCAGCTTCGGCAGAGCGTCGCAGTAGGTATTCTTGAGCTTGGCCAACGAGCGGTGTTCAAGGATGCGCGCCGCCACGGGATTCTGCTCGGCCAGGGCACTCAAGACCTCGACGTCGGTGGACCAGCCGGTCTTGGTCTTCTTCCCCTTGGGAAGTTTCAGCCGCTCAAAAAGCACCTCGCCGAGCTGCTTGGGCGAGGCGATATTGAAGGGGCCGCCCGCCAGTTCGTAAATCTCCCGTTCCAGGGCCGAAAGTTTCCCTTCCATCTCTTTCGACAGCGCCCCGAGAAAGTCGCTGTCGATGCGGATGCCGGCCCATTCCATGTCCGTCAGCACCTCGACCAGCGGCATTTCCACCTCATCGAAAAGCCGGCGCTGTTCCATTTCCTTCAACTTGGGTTCGAGCACTGCCTCCAGACGCAGGGTGATGTCGGCATCCTCGGCGGCGTAGTGGATGGCTTTTTCCACCTCGACCTCGGCGAAGCCGATCTGCTTCTTGCCGCTGCCCGCCACCTCGGCGTAACTGACGGTCTTGTGCCCGAGCAGGTCGCTGGCCAGAGCATCCATGCCGTGGCTCTTGGCGGCGGGCTGGGCCAGATAGGAGGCAATCATGGTGTCGAAAAACGGTCCTTTGACTTCGATCCCGGCCCGACGCAGCACGAGCAGGTCGTACTTGAGGTTCTGGCCAATCTTGAACAATGCGGGATCTTCGAGCAGCGGCCGCAGCGCTTCCAGCACGTGTTTGGAGTCGAGCTGTTCAGGGGCGCCCAGGTAGCGATGGCCGACGGGGAGGTACCAGGCCTCTTTCTCCTTGATCGAAAAGGAGAGGCCGACCAGATCGGCGCGCACCGCGTCGAGACTGGTCGTCTCGGTGTCGAAGGCGAAACGTCCGGCGCGGCGCAGTTCGGCTGTCAGTTCGTCGAGTCCGGCCGCATCCAGCACCCCTCGGTAACCACTGCCGTCGGCGCGGGTTTCCGTAGAGAATTCCTGGATGAGCTTGTGGAATTCCAGTTCCTTGAAGAGGGCGGTCAGCGCCTCACGGTTCGGTTCGGAAAAGGCGAAGCTCGAATAATCGAGCTCCAGAGGCAGATCATCGACCAGGGTCACCAGTTGCTTCGACAGCCGCGCCTGTTCGGCGAACTGCCGCAGCTTCTCCCCCATCTTCCCCTTCACCTCGGCGCTGCGCTCCAGCAGATTCTCCACCGTGCCGAATTCGCGGATGAGTTTGACCGCCGTCTTCTCACCGATCCCCGGCACCCCGGGAATATTGTCGGAGCTGTCCCCGGCCAGGGCTTGCACCTCGATGACCTTGTCCGGCGTGCCGCCGAAACGCTCCGCCACCTCCGCTGGACCGGAGACCTTATCCTTCATGGTGTCGAGCAGGCGAATGCGGTCGCTGACGATCTGCATCAGGTCCTTGTCGCCGGTGACGACGGTGATCTCCAGGCCCTCGGCGGCGAACTTTTTCGCCAGGGTCGCGATGATGTCGTCCGCCTCATAGCCCGCCTTCTCGATCGCCGGCATATTGAAGGCCCGCACCACCTCCTTGATGTAGGGGATCTGCGGCACCAGATCCTCGGGCATCGCCGTGCGGTTGGCCTTGTACTCGGGATAAAGCTCCTTGCGGAAGGTCGGCCCCTTGGCGTCGAAGACTACCGCCAGATGGTCGGGCGCATGCTCGCGCACCACCTTGAGCAGCATGTTAATGAAACCAAGAACGGCGTTGGTGGCGAAGCCCTTGGAATTGGAAAGATGGCGGATGGCGAAGTAGGCGCGATAGATATAACTGGAGCCGTCGATGAGATAAAGACGTTTGGGCTGGTCGGTCATGAAAGTCTCCCGGTGGATTCAAGTGGATGGCGGCGGGCATTATTTCACAGACAGAGCCGATCGCCAAACCCTATCGACGACTCGCCCGGTTGACAAACCCCGCCGGAATGATTAGCTTGCGGCGAACACTGGAAAATTAAGGAGCGGACTTATCCATGGCAGAAGATAAAGACGAACCAGTCGAAAACGAAGAGAATCCCGAAATCCCTGACCCTTCCCCCCAGCCTTCCGAGCTGGTGCTGGCCGCCGACATTCTTCCGGCTGCCCTGCCGATCCTGCCCTTGCGGCCGCGGCCGGCCTTCCCCAGCCTGCTGATCCCCATGGCGGCCACCGGCCCCCATCAGGTCCAGGCGGTGAAGAAGGCCCTGGAGAGTCCGTCCCAGGCCTTGGGGCTGGTCATGGTGCGCGACCTGGAGCGGGAGGACACGCCGGAGAACCTGCACAAAATCGGCGTGGTCGGCAAGATCGTCAAGGTCATCCATACCGACGACGACAGCATCCATTTTCTCATCAACTGCCTGGAACGCTTCTCCATCGAAGAGCTGACCGAGACCCCCGAAGGGCTCTTCGCCCGAGCGCGCTACCACTACGGCGCTGAGCTGTCGGTCAATCCCGAGCTCAAGGCCTATTCCATGGCGATCATCGCCACCCTCAAGGAGCTGGTGCAGATCAATCCCCTCTACTCGGAGGAGATCAAGCTCTTTCTCAACCGCTCCAGCATGAACGATCCCGGGCGACTGGCCGATTTCGCCGCCAACCTGACTTCCGCCGATGGCCAGGAATTGCAGGGAATTCTCGAAACCTTCGACGTGCGCCGGCGCATCGACCGGGTGCTGGTGGCGTTGAAAAAAGAACTGGAGGTTTCGCGCCTGCAGACCAAGATCACCAAGCAGATCGAGGAGAAGGTTTCGGCCCAGCAGCGGGAGTTCTTCCTCAAGGCCCAGCTCAAGGAGATCAAGAAGGAACTGGGGCTGGAAAAGGAAGGGAAGACGACCGAGATCGAAAAGTTTCAGCAGCGGCTGGAAGGACTCAAGCTCAATGCCGAGGCGCAGAAGGCAGTGGACGACGAACTGGAAAAGCTGCAACTGATCGAGCCGTCGTCGCCGGAATACAACGTCTCGCGCAACTATCTCGAGTGGCTGACCATCCTCCCCTGGGGCAAGTTCAGCAAGGACAGCTACAAGCTCGACCGGGCGCGTAAAATGCTCGACCGCGACCACTACGGTCTCGACGACGTCAAGGAGCGCATCCTCGAATTCATCGCCGTCGGCAAGCTCAAAGGCGACATCTCCGGCTCGATCCTCTGCCTGGTCGGCCCCCCCGGTGTCGGCAAGACCTCGGTCGGCAAGAGCATCGCCGATGCCCTCGGCCGGCAGTTCTACCGCTTCTCGTTGGGCGGCATGCGCGACGAAGCGGAGATCAAGGGACACCGCCGCACCTACATCGGCGCCATGCCGGGCAAATTCATCCAAGCGATGAAGAGCGCCGGCACCGCCAACCCGGTGCTGATGCTCGACGAAATCGACAAGATCGGCGCCAGCTATCAGGGAGATCCGGCCTCGGCCCTGTTGGAGGTGCTCGACCCCGAGCAGAACGGCAGTTTCCGCGATCACTATCTGGATGTCCCCTTCGATCTTTCCAACGTCCTTTTCGTCGCTACGGCCAACCAACTCGACACCATCCCGGCGCCGCTCCTCGACCGCATGGAGCTGATCCGCCTGTCGGGGTACATCCTTGAGGAGAAGATAGAGATCGCCAAGCGCTACCTGATCCCCAAGGCCCTCAAGAACCACGGCCTGCAAAAAGGGCAGGTGAGCATCCGCAAGGAGGCGCTGGTGACCATCATCGACGGCTACGCCCGCGAGGCCGGGGTGCGCAGCCTGGAGAACCGCATCAAGAAGATCATGCGCAAGGCGGCAATGGAGTTCGCCGGCGGCCGTAGCGAGAATATTGTCATCGGCAAGAAGGAGGTCGAAACCTACCTCGGCAAACCGGTCTTTGTCGCCGACGAGGTTTTCGAGAACGTCCCCGGCGTCGTCACCGGCCTGGCCTGGACCAGCATGGGCGGCGCGACGTTGCAGATTGAGGCGACCGCCATGCCGAGCAAGGGCAAGGGCTTTAAGCAGACCGGCCAGCTTGGCAAGGTCATGGTCGAAAGCTCGGAGATCGCCTATTCCTATGTCATGGCCCATCTCAAGGAGTACGGCACCGCCGAAGACTACTTCGACACCCACTTCGTTCATCTCCACGTCCCGGCCGGCGCCACGCCCAAGGACGGCCCCTCGGCCGGGGTGACCATGACCACCGCGCTGCTCTCGATGATCACCGGCCAGCCGGTGAAAAAGCGCCTCGGCATGACCGGCGAGCTGACCCTCACCGGCCGGGTGCTGCCCATCGGCGGGGTCAAGGAAAAGACGATCGCCGCCCGCCGCGCCGGGCTTACGACCCTGATCTTCCCCGAAGGCAACCGCAAGGACTTCGAAGAACTCCCCGATTACCTGCGCGAAGGGATCGAAGTTCATTTCGCCGCCGAATACACCGACGTCTTCCGCATCGCCTTGAAATCCTGACCAATCACCAGCAACCCATCACCAATCACTGACTTTCGGAGTCCCAATGACCGTCGAAGAACTCAAAACCGCCGTCCTCGCCCTCGACCCCGAGCAGAAAAAAACCTTCATGCTCGAAACCCTCACCCCCCTCGCCGGCGACGCGGTCAAGGATCCCGCCTTTCTCATGCAGCTTTTCCCCGTCTTTCTCGGCATCCTCAAGGAAAGCGGCATGGATCTGCAGCAACTGCTCCAATTCGCCATGATGATGAACGGCGGGCCGAAAACCGGAGCCTGATTCAACCCCGGGATACGTCTTGACTTTCCCCGGTGGAAAGGCTTGAATGCGGCATGTTTTCATGCTGTTTTCACGATTAACGTCGGGGGAGAGATGAGCTTTATCATGCGATAAACACGAACCGCCCGTCCGGCCTCATTCGGATGGGCGGTTCGTTTGCTTGCCCCCATGGTAACCGCACCCCGGTTCACGGATCACTCATGACCCACCTCTACCAATTGCTCGCCGATAACGTCCGTCTCTGGCGCGAAGCCGGTTATCCCTGCGAGAAATTCCCGGCCATCGGCGAGATTCTGCAATTTCAGACCGCCGACGATTCGGGCCGGAACTTGCGTTTCCTGCGCCCGCCGCAGTTCCGGGCGCTGGAGGTCTACTGGCATCTGCGACTGGTCGAGAAGACGCCGCATATTCTTGACCTCTACAAAGCCGGCTACCGGAAAAAGGCGGATTTAATCAAAGCGCTGGGGATTCCGCAAAAAGCCTTTGAAGAAGCCGACTACGACGTCGAGCCGCTGCTTGCGCGCATCAAAACCGACGACCGGTTCGTCAAGGATTTCAAGCTTGAAGCCCTGCGCGAAACCCTGACCCTGGAATATCCCAGCTACATCCTGGCGCTGGCCATGGGCGCCGGGAAAACCATCCTGGTCGGGGCGATCATCGCCACCGAATTCGCCATGGCGCTGGAATATCCGACCACCGGCGACGATCTGAAAGATGCCTTTGTCGAAAATGCCCTGGTCTTCGCGCCGGGGAAGACCATCATCGAGTCGTTGCGGGAATTGGCTGAAATCCCCTTCGACAAAATCCTTCCGCCGCGTTTTTTCAAGGGGTTCGCCGCCTCGGTCAAGCTGACCTTCACCCCGGACGGGGCCAAGGACATTCCGGTCATCCGCAACTCGAATTTCAACATCGTCGTCACCAACACCGAAAAAATCCGGATTCAGAAGCCGACCGTGCGCGCCGGCAAGGGCTGGACCCAGTTGCAGCTTATGGAAAAGGAAAAGCAGCTTTCCGAGGATGCCAACCTGCGCTTGCAGACCATCGCCAGCCTGCCGCATCTCGCGGTTTTTTCCGACGAAGCCCACCACACCTACGGCCAGGCCATGGGCGAGGAGTTGAAAAAGGTCCGCAAAACCGTCGATTACCTGCACCACAACAGCCCCAACCTGATCTGCGTCGTCAACACCACCGGCACCCCCTATTACCAGAAACAGCCCCTCAAGGACGTCGTCACCTGGTACGGACTTTCCGAGGGGATCAGGGATCGCATTCTCAAGGACGTTTCGGGCAACATCCACGCCTACAGCTTCGACGCCGGCAACGCCGACAAATTCATCGCCGAGGTGGTCAAGGATTTTTTTACCGACTACGGCGAGGTCGCGCTCCCCAACGGCGCCCCGGCCAAGCTGGCGCTCTATTTTCCCCAGACCGACGATCTCGAAGAACTGCGCCCCGCCATCGAAGCGGCGCTGACCCTGGCCGGACAATCACCCGCCGTCGTGTTGCGCAACACCTCCGCTTCGAGCAAGGATGAAATCGACGCCTTCAACCGGCTCAACGACCCGCACAGCCCGCACCGGGTCATCCTGCTGGTCAACAAGGGGACCGAGGGCTGGAACTGCCCCAGCCTGTTCGCCTGCGCCCTCGCCCGCAAACTGAAAAACTCCAACAATTTCGTGCTTCAAGCCGCGACCCGCTGCCTGCGCGAGGTTCCCGGCAACAACGCCAAGGCCCGTATTTATCTTTCGATGGACAACCGCGCCGTGCTCGACAAGCAGTTGCGGGAAACCTACGGCGAAACCCTGGACGAACTTTCCCATGCCGGCGGCGAGACCCTGACCGTCACCCTGCGGGTACGCAAGGCCCAGCTGCCGCCGCTGGTGATCGAACAGACCTTGCGCACCGTCACCCGCGTAGGGGCGATTGGCGAATCGCCCTTGTCTTTGAATATGCCGACTGCAACCAAGGAACAAAGTCTGACCCTGGCGCGGTTCGACATCGCCAGGCAGCAGGCGACGACGGCGGTGCTGCGGCAGATCGGCGAGGGCGTCACCATCGCCACCGAGCCAGACGGCGAAGATCTGTACACGGCCGCCGCCAAGCTCGCCGAATGGTATCGCCTCGACCCGTGGCCGCTGCACGCCGAACTGAAACGGCTTTACGGCGACGGCGGCGACGTGCCGACGGCCCATCTCGCCGAGCTTTGCCGACAGATCGAGCAACAGGTCTGCGCCTACGAAGTGAAGGAAACCAAGGTCGAAAAGGCGCTGGCGCTCATCAAGCCGGAGGGCTTCACGCGGGAGGAAACGGCGGACGGCGCGGTGATCTACACCGCCGAAATTCGCATTCCCAAAGACAAAGGGCATCTGTTGAGTCCCTGGCCCGACGGGAATTTCGGCTACCATTACGACCCGTACAACTTTGACTCCAACCCCGAAAAGAGCTTTTTCGCCGATCACCTGCTGCCGCATATCGAGGCACATCCCGACGAGGTCGAGGACATCTACTTTATCGGCGGGCTCACCGACCCCGGCAAGACGGATTTTTTCGTGGAGTACAAGGATGACAAGGGGCACTGGCGCAACTACTTCCCCGATTTCCTCATCCGCCTGAAAGGGAAAGGGAAGCAGCCGGGCAAGTGCCTGATCGTGGAGATCAAGAATGCGCAGTGGGAAACGACCGTCAACGACGAGCTGAGAAGCGGCAGGGCGGTGAGCAAGGAAGGGCGCAAGGCGATGGCGATGACGCGCTGGGTCGATCTGAACCCCGCGCGGTTGAAATACCAGATCATTTTTGCCGACAACGAGCCGCCGCGCGACGAAGTGGCCAAGGCCAAGGCGTTTGTGACCGAGGGAAATCATGAGTGAGAAAAAAGAGATCAAAATCGCCGCCGCCAAGGGCCGCCCGATGCTGACCTGGGTGGGGAAACGGCCGTTGCGCAGCGTGACCGCCTTTCCCGCGCAGCATGTGGAGACGTTCTCCCCCGCAGACGTAGGGGCGATTCATGAATCGCCCGTCTGGAAAGATTGGCCCGCCGCCTACCCCCAGGGCGGCCTGCTCTTTCACGGCGACAACAAGGAGGTGCTGGGGCACCTGCTGGCCAACGGCTTTCGCGGCAAGGTCAAGCTCATCTACATCGACCCGCCTTTCGACTCCGGCGCCGACTACGTGCGCAAGGTGCAACTGCGCGGCGGCGCGGCCACCGCCAAGATCGACGGGGAGAGCTACGCCCTCGGCGAGCAGATTCAGTACACCGACATCTGGGCCAACGACAACTATTTGCAGTTCATGTATGAGCGGCTGATGCTGTTGAGGGAGTTGCTGGCGGAGGATGGGTCGATTTATTTGCACTGCGACCAGCGAAAGCAGCATCATCTCAGATGCATACTTGATGAAATCTTTGGCTCAGATTCCTTCAGAAATCAAATCAGTCGGATAAAGTGTAACCCCAAGAACTTCGAACGAACGGCATTTGGAAACATCCATGATATTGTTTTTTTCTATGCTAAAGGTCAAAACAACACATGGAATGATCAAGTTGAAGAACTTGACTCCGAAGACATGGAGAGGCTTTTTGGAAAAACAACTGAGGATGGGAAAAAGTACACGACCGTTGCCCTCCATGCTTCCGGTGAGCGAAAAGGGCCGACTGGTGAACCTTGGCGAGGCATAAAACCCCCGCCTGGCCGACATTGGGCATATGTCCCCGAGATGCTTGATAAATTTGATGATGATGGGCGAATCGAATGGTCCTCCACAGGAAATCCAAGGCTTATTTTATATGCTGAGGATCAAGGGAATCGTCGGGTACAGGACGTTTGGACCATGAAGGACCCTATCTACAGCATTTACCCGACCGAAAAAAACAACGATTTGCTTTGCCGAATTATCCATGCTTCAACAAGGCCAGGGGATTTGATTCTCGACTGTTTCATCGGCTCCGGCACCACCGCCGCCGTGGCCCAGAAACTCGGCCGCCGCTGGATCGGCTGCGACATCAACAAGGGGGCGATCCAGACCACGGCCAAGCGGTTACAGGGGATCATGGTGGAACAAGCCAGGGCGATTCATGAATCGCCCCTACGGTTGCCGGGGATGGAGAGCGGCGAGGGAGCCGCGCCCGCGCCGACGCAGTTATCCTTCACCGTCTGGCGGGTCAATGACTACGACCTGAAAATCCAGCGCAACGAGGCGATTCAGCTCGCCTGCGAGCATGTCGGCGTCGAACGTCTGCCCTCCGACAGCTTCTTCGACGGCAAGCTCGGCAAAAAGTTGGTCAAGATCGTCCCCTTCGAGCATCCTCTTTCCCCCCTCGATCTTGAGGAACTGAAACGGGAACTCGAAGCGCGCCCCGAGTTGGAAAACACTGTCGTCTTCGTTTGTCTCGGCATCGAACTGGCCGCCCGCACCTGGATCGAAGATTGGAACCGCCTGCGCAAGGGGGCGGAAACCGTTAACAAAATCGAAGTCATCGAACTGCGCACCGACGAGAAATACGGCAACTTCATCAAGCACGAACCGGCCGCGGCCAAGGTCGCCATCGCCCGCGCCGGCGACTCCATTACCGTCACCATCGAGGACTTCATCAGTCCGACCATCCTCAAGCGCCTCGACATGGACACGCCCCTGTTCAAGGCCAAAATCGCCGACTGGCGCAGCCAGATCGACTGCGTGATGGTCGACACCGCGTATGACGGCGCGGTTTTCAACGTGGTGCTCGCCGACGTGCCGGCCAAGAAAACCGACCTGATCGACGGCGCCTACACCCTCCCCGCGCCGGAGGGAAAAACCACGGTCGCGGTGAAGATCGTCGATATGCTGGGGGAAGAAGTGCTGGTTACGGAAGGGATTTAACCATGAACTCCCTCGCCCCGATCTATGTCGAAAAAATCGTCGTCCCCCAGCGCCTTGTTTCCACCATCCGCCAGATCGGAGAACACAAGGGGAAACAGGAGCTGTACAAACAGCAGGCCCCGGAGATGCTGGAAAACCTACGCCGGGTCGCGATGATCCAGAGCACCGAATCTTCCAACCGGTTGGAGGGGATCGTCGCCGACGAAAAACGTCTGCGGGCGCTGGTGGCCGAGAAAACCGCCCCCGCCAACCGCTCGGAGGCCGAGATCGCCGGTTATCGCGACGTTCTGAATACCATTCATGCCAGTTACGACCACATCCCCTTTTCCGATAACGTCGTCCTGCAACTGCACCGCGACTTGATGAAATATGCGGGCAAGGAAGGTGGGCGCTGGAAATCGGTCGCCAACGAAATTACCGAAATCCTGCCTGACGGAAATAAACATGTCCGCTTCGTCCCGGTCGCACCGCACCAGACCGCCGAAGCCATGCGTGTTCTACATGACCGTTACAACGAACTGACCCGGAGGCAGGAGTGGGACCCGCTGCTGCTCATCCCTTTCTACGTGCTCGATTTTCTCTGCATCCACCCCTTTCTTGACGGCAACGGCCGCATGGCCCGGCTGCTGACGGTGCTGCTGCTCTATCAGAACGGCTACGAAGTGGGGCGTTACATCAGCCTGGAGCGAATCGTCGAGCAGAGCAAGGAATCGTATTACGATACCCTCTACGTCGCCTCTCAGGGCTGGCACGAAGGAAGACACGACATCCTCCCCTGGACCGAATATCTGCTCGGCACCATTCTGGCCGCCTATCGCGAATTCGAAGGGCGTTTCGGCCGAATCTCCAGCGGCGTGGGGAGCAAAACCGACATGGTATTGAACGCCATCGACGGGATGGTTGCCGACTTCGGTATTGCGGATCTGGAGCGAGCGTGCCCATTGGTCAGCCGGGACATGATTCGGCACGTACTTGTAACGCTGCGAAATGAAGAGAAAATTGAAAACCTGAGCAAGGGAAAGTATGCTAAGTGGCGCAAGCTTAAAGCGGTAACGAATAAATTCAATGGGGCAACCGATGCCTAGTTATTACCACATTGAATCATCCAATTACTATATTGGACCTTGATTATTCCCTTTTTGGATTTTGAGCTCCCACCATTCTTCGACGGCAAACTCGGCAAAAAGCTGGTCAAGATCGTCCCCTTCGAACATCCCCTCTCCCCCCTCGATCTGGAGGAACTGAAACGGGAACTGGAGGCCCGGCCGGAGTTGGAGAACACCGTCGTCTTCGTTTGTCTCGGCATCGAGCTGGCCGCCCGCACCTGGATCGAAGATTGGAACCGCCTGCGCAAGGGGGCGGAAACCGTTAACAAAATCGAAGTCATCGAACTGCGCACCGACGAGAAATACGGCAACTTCATCAAGCACGAACCGGCCGCGGCCAAGGTCGCCATCGCCCGCGCCGGCGACTCCATTACCGTCACCATCGAGAACTTCATCAGTCCGACCATCCTCAAGCGCCTCGACATGGACACGCCCCTGTTCAAGGCCAAAATCGCCGACTGGCGCAGCCAGATCGACTGCGTGATGGTCGACACCGCGTATGACGGCGCGGTTTTCAACGTGGTGCTCGCCGACGTGCCGGCCAAGAAAACCGACCTGATCGACGGCGCCTACACCCTCCCCGCGCCGGAGGGAAAAACCACGGTCGCGGTGAAGATCGTCGATATGCTGGGGGAAGAAGTGCTGGTTACGGAAGGGATTTAACCATGAACTCCCTCGCCCCGACCTATCTCGAAAAAATTGTCGTCTCCCAACGCTTCATTTCCACCATCCGAGAGCACTGACTATGCCCTTCGACCCGCAAAAGCCTTACAACGACCTGCCGTTGCTACCGCCCCCAGTGGAGTTGGAAACCAGGGCGGTGCTCAAGCAAGCGATTGCCGCCAACAAGGCTCTGGCCGAGTTGAAAGGGGCCGGCAAATTGATCCTGCAGGGACACATCGCCAAAACATAGGTAAAAAATTTGTAACTATTCAGCACCCCACCCGCATGTCTACGAGAATGGTGGGCGATACGCCAACTAATCCGCCTGCATGAACCGAGGGGATTTCCCCTCAAATAAGAGACGCAACGCTTCGGACGCACTGACGCC
>NZ_FOJJ01000008.1 GCF_900111775.1 Desulfuromonas acetexigens
TTCAGAGCCGCAGCTACGATGCGCTGGTCGCCCATACGACGATTGTTTTCTCCCGCTATATCATGCTGGAGGTTGCCCGGCGCACGCACAACGATCCGCGCACCCTGGGAACCTTGTTTCATGCCGGATGCGATGAGTTGAGGCAGGTCAGTTTTGCCGAAGCACTCCGACTGCTCTTGAGCCATCTGGAGCAGGGATTGAAGGCCTTCGCCGAACTCCCGACCGCCTCGCTAAGGGGGATGCTGGAGGACTTCATGGCCCAGATACCGGCCTTGTTACGACGAGCAACGCTACTTCCGGCCCATGTCTTTTGAAAGATCATCTTGATTTCAGGGCCTTAGGCCCTGTCATACTGCTGCGAAAGTTGAGTTACTTATCTCCCTACCCTTCGGCCCCGACTTGCCCCATTTAGCCGCAGAAAGCCAAGGCTACAATTTTTTTACCACGCGAGTCAGGTCAATTCTCAAGCAGTCCCGATTTTCGACCTATCCCCCCGCAACGCATAAGCCCACGCCAATCTATCCCGGCCGGCATAGCCCGTCAAGTCGGGGATTTACCTAATTTTTATCCTCCCCCTTCCATGCGGTTCGCTTCGCTCACCGGCATCCTACAGACCTCCTCACTCCCACTCCAGCACGACCTTCCCCGATTCTCCCGAGCGCATGACCGCGAAGCCTTTTGCGAAGTCGTCGATGGCGAAGCGGTGGGTGATGATGGGGGTGGGGTCGAGGCCGGCTTGGACGAGGCTGGCCATTTTGTACCAGGTTTCGAACATCTCGCGGCCGTAGATGCCTTTGAGGGTCAATCCCTTAAAAACGACCTGGCTCCAGTCGACGGCCATGGTGCCGGGGGGGATGCCGAGCAGGGCGAGTTTGCCGCCGTGGTTGATGGTGTCGAGCATCTGCGCCAACGCCGCCGGGGCGCCGGACATCTCCAGGCCGACATCGAAGCCTTCGCTCATGCCGAGGTTGGCCATCACCTCGCGCAGGGATTCCCGATCGACCCGCACCGTGCGGGTGGCGCCGAGGCGTTCGGCCAGGGCCAGGCGGTAGGGGTTGACGTCGGTGACGACCACATGCCGGGCACCGGCGTGGCGGGCGACGGCGGCGGCCATGGCGCCGATGGGACCGGCGCCGGTGATGAGCACGTCCTCGCCGACCAGATCGAAGGAGAGCGCGGTGTGTACGGCGTTGCCGAGGGGATCGAAGATCACCGCCTGCTCGTCGCTGATGGAGTCGGGCAGTTTGAAGGCGTTGACCGCCGGGATCACCAGATATTCGGCGAAGGCGCCGGGGCGGTTGACGCCGACGCCGACGCTGTTGCGGCAGAGGTGGCGGCGTCCGGCCCGGCAGTTGCGGCAGTGGCCGCAGGTGACATGCCCCTCGCCGGTGACCCGGTCGCCGAGTTCGAAGCCGCTCACCTCCTGGCCGATGCCGGCGACGACGCCGACGTATTCGTGGCCGATGATCATCGGCACCGGGATGGTCTTGCGCGCCCACTCGTCCCAGCCATCGATATGCACGTCGGTGCCGCAGATGGCGGTTTTACGGATTTTGATGAGCAGGTCGTTGTGCCCCATTTCCGGCAGCGGCGCCCGGTGCAGTTCCAGTCCCGGCCCCGGGGCGAGCTTGCCGAGGGCCTTCATCGTCGTTGGCGTCATGAAATCACCCCCAGTTCCCGGCCGACGCGGGCAAAGGCGGCGACGGCGGCATCGAGTTGTTCGCGGTTGTGGGCGGCGGACATCTGGGTACGAATGCGCGCCTGCCCTTTCGGCACCACGGGAAAGGAAAAAGCGACGACAAAAATTCCCTCCTCCAGCAGCCGCGCCGCCATCCGGCTCGCCAGATGCGCGTCGCCGATCAGCACCGGGATGATCGGGTGCTCGGCCCCGGCCAAAGAGAAACCGGCCGCCTGCATCCGCTCGCGGAAATAGCGGCTGTTCTCGCGCAGGCGCAGCCGCAGGTCGTCGCCGTCTTCGAGCAGATCGAGCACCCGCAGCGAGGCGGCAACGACCGCCGGGGCCAGAGCGTTGGAGAAGAGATGGGGGCGGGAGCGCTGCCGCAGCCAGTCGACCAGCTCCCGTCGTCCGGCGGTGTAGCCCCCGCTCGCCCCGCCCAGGGCCTTGCCGAGGGTGCCGGTGAGGATGTCGATACGCCCGAGCAGGCCGTGGTGCTCGTGGCTGCCGCGTCCCTTGGCGCCGAGGACGCCGACGCCGTGGGAGTCGTCGACCATCAGCAGGGCATCGTAGCGCTCGGCCAGGTCGACCAGGCACGGCAACTCGGCGATGTCGCCGTCCATGGAGAAGACCCCGTCCGTGGCAATGAGCCGGAAGCGGGCGTCGCGGCTCTGGCGCAGGGCTTCTTCGAGCTCAGCCAGGTCGTTGTGGGCATAGCGCAGCCGTTTCGCCCGGCAGAGGCGAATACCGTCGATGATGCTGGCGTGGTTGAGGGCGTCGCTGATGACCGCGTCTCGCTCATCGAGCAGGGTCTCGAAGAGGCCGCCGTTGGCGTCGAAGCAGGAGGAATAGAGGATGGCCGCCTCGCAGCCGAGAAAGGCGGCGAGGCGCCGCTCCAGTTCCAGGTGAGCATCCTGGGTGCCGCAGATGAAGCGCACCGAGGCCATACCGAAGCCGCGTTCGTCGAGGCCCCGTTTGGCCGCCGCGAGCAGTTCGGGATGATCGGCCAGCCCCAGATAGTTGTTGGCACAGAGGTTGAGCAGTTCCCCCCCGCCGCCGATCCGGACCCGCGCCGCCTGGGGGGAAGCCAGAGGGCGTTCCTCCTTGTACAGCCCCTCCCCCCGCAAATCCTCAAGCTGATTATGGAGATATTCGTAGAATGAGTGACTCATGAGCCCTCCCCTTCGCGTGTGCCGTCAATCTTAACCGAGGATGGCGCTCTGACAAGAAGCGATCGCGAGCCACGGCCGGCTCCCCTCGCCGCTCCGGCGGAGGTTGGCAGAACCCTCCTTTTGTGGTCTAATCCTTCCAGTCGATTTCGCCACACTTTTGAGGAGACCCGCATGTTTTCTATCCGTAGCCTCTCTCTTTTGCTGCTCACCCTTGCCCTTTGCGCCTGCGCGCCGAAAACCATGACCGCCAATCCCGAACAGCCCTATCCCCTGCCCCGGGAACCGCAACTGGGGCAAATCGTGCACCTGCCCACCGGCGTTCTCGTCGACGAGGCGCGCATGCAGGCCATCGCCGGCGACGCCCGTATCGTCTATGTCGGCGAAACCCACGACAACCCCGCTTCACACCGCCAGCAGGTGGCGCTGCTGCGTGCTCTGGCCGAGCGCCATCCGGGGAAGATCGCCCTCGGCATGGAGATGTTCGTCCCCTCCCAGCAGCCGATTCTCGACCGCTGGAGCGCCGGGAAACTTTCGGAGAAGGAGTTTCTCAAGGAATCGCGCTGGTACGAAACCTGGCGCATGGATTTCGACTATTACCGGGAACTGCTCGAACTCGCCCGGGATCTGCGGATTCCGCTGATCGGACTCAACGCCGAGAAGAGCCTGGTCGCGGCGGTGCGGGCCAAGCCGACGGCGGAACTGACGGAGGCAGAGCAACGGCAGGTGCCGGAGATGGATCTTGACGATCCCTACCAGAAGGCCATGACCGAGGCGATTCTCGGCGACCACGGCAAGCACGGCGCGATTCCGGCGGACGGCTTTCATCGCGTCCAAACCCTGTGGGACGAAACCATGGCAGCAAGCGTTGTCCGCTACCTGAGCGACCCGGATCACGCCGACCACCGATTGATGGTGGTCGCCGGGGGGAACCATGTGCGCTACGGCTTCGGCATCCCGCGCCGAGTCTTTCGCCGCCTGCCGACCTCCTACGTCCTCGTCGGCAGCACCGAAATCGTCGTCCCCGCGGATAAAAAAGACCGGCTGATGAATGTCAAAAAGCCCAAATTCCCCATGGTTCCCTACGATTTTCTCCTCTTCACCGAATACGAGGATCTCGGCAAGCAGGAGGTCAAGCTCGGGGTGATGCTCGGGGAGGGAGAAGACGGCGTGGTCGTCGAGGGGGTCATGCCCGCCTCGGTGGGGGAAACTGCCGGGCTGCAAAAAGACGACCGGATTCTCGCCATCGACGGCGAGCCCGTGGCGGAAAATTTCGACCTTATTTATGAGGTAAAACGCAAAAAGCCGGGGGATCGCTCGACCCTGAAGATTCGACGCGGCGAGGAAGAGCTGGACGTCCCCGTGGAATTCGTGCTGCCTCCGGCAGGCGATCCGCACGGGGGAATGCCGAAAAAATAGAGGTATCCCGCCGTAGGGGCGCAGCATGCTGCGCCCCTACAAAACAACGCCCACCCATGCCTCATCACACCCCGATGCGGTTCCTGTCGTCACCGCATCCTACACCGGGGAAATCATGCCGACGCTACCGCGCCGCCTCATCCTTGGCCTGCTCCTGATCCTCTTCGTCGCCTGGCCCGTTTGCGCCGAAGAGGTGATTGATCCTTATCGTTTCTTCGCCGCCCACTACGAGGCGATGGGCGGGTTGGAGCGCTTCAAGCGGATCAACTCCGGCTGGAGCGTCGGCACGGTCCGCTACGATGGGCTGGAGGGTACTTTTGAGGCATGGGCGGAGAAACCGCTGCGTTACCGGCTCGATGAGGATTTCGGCATCATCCGCCAGAGCGAGGGGGATGACGGCAATCTGCGCTGGCGCCGGGATACCAACGGCCAGGTCGAGGAAGTGCGGGATGAGGAGACCCTGAAGCGCCGCCGGATCGCCGAACTGCTGGAAAATTTCGAACATCTGAACCCCGACTCCCCCTGGTTCACCCTGAGCGACGCAGGGCTCGCCGAGGTGGAGGGCGTGCCCTGTCGGGTGTTTCGCCTGGAGAACCGCATCAACAGCGACGTCAGCCGCTTCTTCATCGCTCTCGACGATCTGCGGGTGGTGAAGACCGTCGACACGGAGCCGGACGTGGAGGTTCACACCCGTTACCACGACTACCGGCGCATCGACGGCCTGCGCCTCCCCTTCCGCCAGGTCGCGGATATCCACCCCCGCAACAAGCGACGGGAAATCGCCATCACCGCCCAGCGCATCAATCCAACCGTGGACCGGCGGCGCTTCGCCAAACCCGCGCCGGCAACGGGCGCCATCGGCTTTCCCGCCGACGACCGGGCCGAAAATATCCCCTTTCACTTCAGCGAAAATCTCATCTACCTGCCGGTCACCCTTAATGGCGACACCCGCTGGTGGATTCTCGACAGCGGCGCCTCCATGTCGGTGATCGACGCCGAATACGCCGAAAGTCTCGGCCTCAAACTTGTGGGGAGCATCGGCGGCTTCGGCTTCGGCGACCTCTTCACCCTCGCCTTCGTGCGCCTGCCTCCCTGCCGGGTGGGGAAACTCACCCTGCCGGCGCAGACCATCCACGCCTACAAGGGACTCGCCGAAAGCAGTTACGAGCCGGTACGCGTCGGCATTCTCGGCTACGATTTCCTCTCCCGCTTCGTCACCCGCATCGATTACGCCCGCCGCACGGTCTCCTTCTATCGCCCGGAAAGCTTCGTCTACCGGGGCACCGGCAAAGTCGTCGACGCCCCCCTCAAGTACCGCACCTTCTCCCTGCCGGCGAGGGTCGACGATCTTCCCGAGGGCCGTTTCAGCCTCGACCTCGGTTCCCATCGCAGTTCGCTGCACCATCCCTTCGCCGCCCGCCACGGCCTGCTGAAACGGCCGGGGGTGGAGACGGTCAGCAAAGGGATGGCGGGTTTCAGTTTCGAAACCTTGAGTGCTTTCGAGCGGATGGAGATCGCCGGCTTCGTCATCGACCGGCCGCTCCTGACCATCCCCGACGAGGCCGGGCCGGGGACGGCGGCGGTGGGGGAGTTGGCCGGCAACCTCGGCAACTCGCTGCTGCGCCATTTCGTCCTCACCCTCGATTACGGCAAGCAGCAGGTGATGATCGAACCGGGCACCGAGTTCAACGGGACCTTTCCCGAAGATCGCAGCGGGCTGCTCGTCGGCCAGGGGGAGGACGGCGGGCCGATGGTCTCTTTCGTGGCGGCGGGGACACCGGCCCAGGAGGCGGGATTTGTCGCCGGCGATGTCATCGCGGCGGTTGATGGCCGACCGGTGGCCGAGTATGGCGGGGTGCTGCCCATCCGAGAACTGTTGCGGCAAGCGCCGGGGACGCGGCTCGATTTCACCCTGCTGCGGCAAGGGCGGCAGTTTCATATCGAACTGGTCTTGCGGGAGATTTTTTGACGGGATGAGGTAAAAGAGAGGAACAGGGTTTCATCAACAAGGAGAGAACACCATGCGTTTATGCAAATGGATACTGATGCTGGCGGCGATACTTTTTCTGGGGGGATGCCTGGCTATGAGCCCCGGTTTTGAAACACCGACGGTGGGGCTCAAGTCCTTCCGTTTCCTCCCCTCCGACGGGGGCGTGCCGCGCTTTGAAATCGGCCTGCACGTGGTCAACCCGAACCGCTCGGCACTCAAACTGGAAGGGATCGTCTATTCGGTGGTCCTGGCCGGGCACAAGGTCATCACCGGCGCTTCCGCCGACCTGCCGGTCATCGACGCCTACAGCGAGGGGGATGTCACCCTGACGGCGACCGCCGACCTGTTGCGCAGCATCGGCCTCTTCTCCTCCCTGTTCAAAAATCCGCAAAAGCCTTTCAGCTACGATCTGGAAGCGCAACTGGACATCGGTCGCCTGCACCCGCGGATCAAAATCCATGAAAAAGGGGAAATCTCCCTGCAGGACGCGGCGAAATAAGGGCTCAGGTCGACTCTTCGGCCATCACCCGCACCAGCGTCCGACGCAGTTCGGGGCGCAGGGCGTCCCTCTTGCCGGTTTCCCCTTGGCGCAGAGCGGCGAGGAAGCTTTCGAAAAGGCGGCGGCGCTCACGATCCCAGCCCGCCGTCAGCCCCTGTTTCCCTTCGGGGAGGGCCAGGGTCGGACTTTCGCGGCGGGCGTGGGCCCAGTTGCTGACACACTGGAAGTAGATGAGGGCGCGGTCAAGCAGGACAAACATCAGCTGCGGATTTTTCAGGGGGCCGACCTGGATGCGGCAACCGCCCAACTCCCGGGAGAATGGGCCGATATCGACCTTGAGCCGTGACAGGGGGCGGGTACCCGACCAGCCGGCAAGAGCGCCGAGCGCCCCGGCGCCGAGGGTGAAGACGCCGAAGCTGATACCGGCGGCGGCCACGTCGAGGGCCGCGCCGGTCGCCGCACCGACCGTGGCCAGGGCGATGCTCAGCTGCTTGCGGGTCAGGCCCAGCGCCTCCCAGGTCTCCTCGGAAAAAAGATCCTGCGCCGCCACCGTTTCGGCGGCGAGGTCGACAGCGAAGACGTTGTGCAGAAAACGCCCCTTGAGCTCCCTCCGGCAGGCCTCTTCGAGCCGGGCGAGCTTCTTTTGAAACTCTACCGTGAGCCGTTCGCGCACCCGCTCACGTTCCCCTTCCTCCTCCGCGCGGCTGATCTCTTCCAGCGTCAGGGTCAGCGCCTTTTCCAACATAAGCAAGATGGCATCGGCGCAGGCTTCCAGGCGTCCGTTCCAGTCCTCCCTGAGGGCCGTCACCACCCGCTTGAGGGGCGCGCCCCATTCCTGCTCGATGTGCCGCAACGCCTCCAGCAACTCGATCCGCTCGCGAAAGGTCGCCCGGTGGGCGTTGAACTGAAGATTGACGTTAAAAGTCTTGGCGAAGGCCGCCTTCCACTCGTCGAGATAAGCGGTCTCGTCGCTTTTGGCGTTGATTACCGCCATGCGCGGCCGTCCGGTGAGGCGCAATATCTCCATTTCCGCCTCGTCGTTGGCCCGCGGGGGGCGCGAGCCGTCGACCACGTAGATGATCCCGGCGTTATCCAAGAGCGGCTGCAACAGCTCGCATTCGTCGGCGAAGCGGGGATCTTCCCGGTGCAGGCGGATGAAATCCTCCAGCAGGCGCCCCGGTGGACCGGAATAGCTCTTCATCCAGCGCAAGGTCGGCAGCGGCATCTGGAAGCCGGGGGTGTCGACGAAACGGGCCAGCGGCTCGCCGTCGAGGGTGATGGCGTAGCTCACGCAGCGGCGAGTTTCCCCGGGCACCGCGCTGATCGGGACGAAATCGTCCTCGGTCAGGGTCGAAACGACGGAGGATTTGCCTTCGTTGGGATGACCCATCACGGCAAAGACGGGAACCTCAGTCATGGGCGGACCTCCAGTTGCGAACCAGGAGCGCGCCGTCGCCGAGGGTGGCGAGACGGCCGCGCCAGATAGCGAATTCCTGCGCGGGGGTCGGCATCCTGGCGCCCTCCCCGCCGTCGCGACCGACCAGCACCAGGGTCAGCAGCCGCTCCTTGCCGAGGGCGCGGCGCAGCGCTTTGAGATATTCGAGGGTGGCGGTGATGCAGGGCTGCCAGCCTTCGAGCACCAGCACCGGCGAAATTTCCGTCGGTTCCGCCGCCAGCGCCGCCAACACCGCGGCATCCTCCTCTTCATCGAGCCGCACCGCCTCGATCCCCGTCACCTCGCCGCAAAACTGCTCCGCCAGCGCCGCGCGCCAGGCTTCCGCCCGTCCCTCCGCCAGCAGTTCTTCGGGGATCAGCACCCGCAGCCGAAACAGTTCCGGTTCGGGGGACGTCTCCACATAGTCCGCCAAGGGGGCGGGCCCGCCGACTGGAGTATTCTCCTTGCCGATCCGCATTTGCCCCTGGCGCATGCGCCGCAGCAGCGCCTCGCAGCGGGCATCAGTGAAGGCGAGGCGGCCCTTGGCGCGGGCGCTGCCGAAGAGGGCGACGGCGAGAAGCAGCAGACGGGGAAGAAAGGCATAGACGAGAATCGCCCAGAGGAGGAAATACCACCAGGCCTGAAGATCGGCGTTGGCCAGATGTTCCAGACCCTCCTTGAGAAAGACCCGCGAGCCTTCGACCTGCGCCAGGGTCGGATGGGAACGGGGGGGCTCCGCCAGCGCCGACCAGGGCCAGGCGATCCACGTCGCCAGCCGGTAGACCTGCTCGGCGGAAACCTGGGCCGTAGTCTGCCAGCTGAAGGCGAGATCGGCGACCCAGCCGCGCAGCAGCACCGTCAGCCACAGGCCGAGAGCGAAACCGAGCCCGGCAAGCTGCATCCAGGCGAAGATCAGCCGACTCAAAATCCCGGCATGCAGGCTCCCCCGGGCGCGCAGACTGCCCCAGACCGAGGCGCCCTGCCCCTTCCCGGCCAGGAACCGGCCCAGCCGGGTAAAGAGGGCGCCGGTCAGGGCGGTGACGACGGGACCGGAAACATCCCCGCCCGTCAGACGCCGCGCCAGGGGCAGGAAGGCCGAGGCCAGGGCCAGCAGAAAGGGGAGAAGAACAAGCAGCAGAAGCGCGACGAATAGATTGATCGGCCGGGCACCGGCATAGCTCAGCACCCCCCAGGCCAGTCCCGCGCCGGAGATCAGGGCGCCGCCGAAGAGAAGCAGCGGGAGCAACCGGACCAGCGCGGCCACGGCGGCGCCGGGAAGCCCACCCTCCCCGCGCGCCAGCGCCGCGTCCCGCCGCAGTTCCAGCCAGCGCCGCAACAGCACGCGCCGGGGCAGCGGCGGCGATTGCTGCAGACGGCCGCGATAGAGTTCCCGGTCGCGAACGGCGAGATCCTCCTCGTCGGCCTCGGCATCCCGGCCGAGAAAATATTCCAGATCGGCCAGCGCGGCGAGATCCCAATCTTCTTGTTTTTGTTTTGCCATCAAATCCCCAGAACCCAAAAGACACCTTGTCTAGATGAAACAACATACATTATGCCATCCGTACCCGCACCCTGCCCACCGCATTAAAGCATATCGACCGGATCGACGTCGACGGCGAGGGCGACGCCGGCGGGGATTTTTTTGCGCAGCGCGGGCAGTCGGGCGAGGAGGCGGCGCAGGGAGGGGCGCGTCGGGGATTTGAGCAGGATCTGTATCCGGCTTTTCCCCCGCAGCTTGGCCAGGGGACAGGGAGCGGGGCCGAGGACTTCGACTTCCCCGGCAGCCTGAAAGAGGGCGGAGACCAGTTCCTGCGCGGCGGCAGCGACCCGCTCGCCGTCGTTGCCGGAGAGAACGAGATTGACCAGATGGCCGAAGGGGGGATAACCGAGTTCCTGGCGGAAAGCGGCTTCCTGCTCGTAAAACCCGCGATAGTCGTGGCTCGCGGCACAGGCCAGGGCGTAATGGTCAGGGTTGCGAGTCTGGATGATGACCCGTCCCGGCAACTCCCCCCGCCCGGCCCGCCCGGCGACCTGGGTGAGGAGGGCGAAGGTCCGCTCGGCGCTGCGAAAATCGGGAAAGTTGAGGGTGGCGTCGGCGTTGACCACCCCGACCAAGGTGACGCCGTGAAAGTCGTGTCCCTTGGCGACCATCTGGGTACCGACGAGAATGTCGATCTCGCGGCCGGTCATGCGCTCCATCAGGGACTGATGCGCCCCCTTGCGGGCGGTGGTGTCGCGATCCATGCGGGCGATGCGCGCCTCGGGAAAGCGCTCGGCCAGCTCGCTTTCGAGGCGCTCGGTGCCAATCCCCTCGGGATGGATGTTGCCCCCGTTGCAGTTGGGGCAAAGCTCCGGCGGCGTCTGCTGATAGTCGCAATAATGGCAGCGCAGCAGCCGGTTTTGCCGATGGAAGGTCAGGGTAATTTCGCAGTTGGGGCAGCGGAAGGTCGCGCCGCAGTCGGCGCAGAGGAGATAAGGGGCAAAGCCGCGGCGGTTGAGCAACAGCAACGACTGTTCGCCCCGGGTCAGATTCTCTTCCAGAGCGGTCAAGAGCGGCGCGGAGAGGTGTTCGCCGAAGGGGGTGGCGGCCAGATCGACCAGTTCGATTTGCGGCAGTTCCCGGGAAAGAACCCGGCCACGGAGTTCCAGATAGCCGGTCTGGCCGCTCTGCGCCCGCTGGAAAGTGGTGACGGCGGGAGTGGCGCTGCCGAGCAGCACCGTCGCGTAGGCCATCTGGCCGCGCAGCAGGGCGAGATCGCGGGCGTGATAGCGAAAGCCCTCCCCCTGCTTGTAGCTCGCCTCGTGTTCCTCGTCGACGACGATGATCCCCAACTTATCGAGAGGGGCGAAGACCGCCGAGCGGGCGCCGATGACGATCTGCACTTCGCCACGGGCGATGGCCCGCCAGGCGTCGTAGCGCTCGCCGTCGGAGAGCCCGGAATGAAGCACGGCGATACTCGCCCGACCGCCGTGGAAGCGAGCGCGAAAACGCCCCACCAGTTGCGGCGTGAGGGCGATCTCCGGCACCAGCACCAGCGCCCGTCGCCCTTGGGCCAAGATCTGGTCGATGGCGCGCAGGTAGATTTCGGTCTTGCCGCTACCGGTGACCCCGTGCAGCAGAAACGGAGCGAACTCGCCGCCGGAGAGCGCCGGTTCAAGCCGCGCCAGTACAGCCGCCTGCTCGGCGGTGGGGGTCGCCGACGCATCGGGCGTGACCGGCAGATCGAGAAAGGGGTCGCGCCGGCGCTCGGTTTCGCTCTCTTCGAGATAGCCGAGTTCCACCAGCCGCCGCAGAGCGCCGTAGGGGGCGGCCACATGCGCCCGCAGTTCGCTCACCGTCAGCTGCCCGGCGGCGCGGACCAGGGCCAGCACCTCCTTTTGCAAAGCGCTGCTCGGCTGTCCGGGCAGGTCTGTAGCCGTATAGAGCTTTTCCCGGAGAATGGCGATTTCCGCGCCCCGTCCGGAGAGTCCGGCGGGCAACGCGGTGCGGATCACCTCGCCGAGGGGATGGCCGTAGTACTCGGCGGCGCGGGTGAAAAAGGGGACCAGTTCGGGCGCGAAGAGAGGGGCGGCGTCAAGTACCTCGGCCACCGGTTTGAGCCCGGCGGGATCGCCCTCGGCCAGGGCCAGGAGATAGCCGACCGCCTGCCGCCGCCCGAGGGGGACGCGCAGCCGCACCCCGACCCGCGCCGACTCTCGCAGGGAGTCGGGGACGAGGTAGGAGAGAGGTTTGTCGATGGGGGCGGCGATGGCCACAGTGGCAATGAGTGAGGACATATCCAATATCCGAAAAGCAAAATCTTAGAACCGTCGGGACTCGCCCCGACAGGCGACTTACTTTTTTGTAAGCCGACAAAAAAGTAAGCAAAAAAGCGGCTCCACTGCGTGGGGCATGAAGAGCACCGGCGCGAAGGACGGTGAACGTAATCACCACCGTGGCGAAGCCGGCGACCGTGCTTCGTAGCGCAACTGCCACCAACGGTGGTGGCTTCAGCAGCTTTCCCGGCTGAACAAACGCCGGGCTACCGGAAAAGCAAAACCACAACCGAAAATCTGTAGGGTTTAGGGGTTGAGGGTTTTTACTCAAAAACGCGATTGCCGCGCTGGTTGTCCAAACACCGCCGCCGAAGCCTCGACACGCGCTAGCGCCCGGGGAGGTGCCACGAAGTACCGCCGTTGTTGCCGTCGACGAAAGCGGATTGAAACCCTGCCGACAGCGACCGCCATGCCCCACGCAGTGGCAAGTTTCTTTTGGTTACTTTTCTTTGCGTTCAAAGAAAAGTAACCCGGCTGTCGGGCCGGGACCCGACGGTTTTATGAGAGGTCCCACAGACCCACCGGCATCCGTGCGAGTCCCGATGGTTCAACCCCTTGCCGCAAAGGAAAAGGCCGGCAGACACCGGCCTTTTCCCTTCACAAAACACGGCCAATTCTATTTTTCCCCCAACAACGCCGCCGCCACCTGCTCCCCCATCTTGACGCAAGCGGCAATATCCTCCGCCCCCGGGGTAAAGCGATAGTGCAACCCCGGCGCCGCCAGGGTGTACTTGAGCCCAACCAGCCGTTCCTCCACCAGCTTGACCGCCTCGCCGCTCCAGCCGTAAGAACCGAGCACCGCGCCGATCCGTCCCTTCGGCGTGACGGTGGAAATCAGCGCCAGGGCGTGCCAAACCGGCGGCGGCGCGTCGCGGTTGATGGTCGGGGTGGCAACAACCAAGGCATCGGCACACTCCAGAGCGTCACGGATTTTCCCGGCATCGGCGCCGTACATGGCTATTTCCGCTACCGCCACCCCGCGACTCTCCAGCCCCCGCCGCACGGCGGCGCCCATATTCCGGGTGTTGCCGTGGGGGGAATGGGTCAGAATCAACGCATGCTTCTTGCCATCCTCGGGGGGCGCAGCAGCCAGCGTCTTGTAGGCGGCGATGACCGCCTTGGGATCGCGGCGCAGCAGCGGGCCGTGAGACGGGCAGATCATCCGCAACTCGAGATTTTCGACCTTGGCCAGGGCCTCGCGGATTTTATCCTTGAAAGGCCGCATGATGACGTCGAAGTAACTGATGAAATCTGCGGAAAAATCGGGAGACTCGTCGTCGAAGAGCTTTTCCGGGCAGAAGTGGGCGCCGAAGGCGTCACAGGAAAAGAGGATTTTCTCTTCCGGCAGCAGGGTGAAGATGGTATCCGGCCAGTGCAGATAGGGGGCGAGAAGGAAACGCAGGGTCTTGCCCCCCAGGTCGATCTCCTGCCCTTCGTTCACGGCGTGGGTCTTCATCGGCACGTCGTGAATCTGCTTGAGAAAATTTTCCGCCGCTTTCGAACAGTAGATCTCGATATTCGGATTGCGCTTGAGCAGCTCACCGAGGGCGCCGGAATGGTCGGGCTCGGTGTGATTGACCACCAGCAGATCGATCTTGTCGAGGGGGACCAGGGCCGCGACCCGATCGAGATAGACTTCGGTGAAGGGTCCCTTGACCGTATCGATCAGCGCAGTTTTGTCTTTGCCTTTGATCAGATAGGCGTTATAGGTGGAGCCGTTGCTGGTGGGAAAGAGTTCGTCAAAAACCTGCAATTGGGGATGTTTGGCCCCGAGCCAGTAGACTTCGGGAGCGATCTGGATGATTTCGTTCATAACCTCAAACCTTTCCTGGAACAAGTAAAGGGCTTCGGGTTAGAATACCCAAGGCCACCGCAACTCGCAAGCTCCCAACCCAAACCGATACCCCGACGACCCATGACGACACCCGAAACGACTTCGGAAAAATCCACCCTGCCGCTGACCCGCCGCCGCCTGCTGACGGCCGGCACCCTGGGACTCGGCGGTCTGCTGGCGGGGGATGTCCTGTGGCGGGAACCGCGCTCCTTCAAGATCGAGGAACTGCATCTGCCGCTGGTAAAGATTCCGCCGGGACGGGAGCTGCGCCTGGTGCAGATCTCGGACCTGCATATCCAGGCCTTCTCGGATTACCACCGCCGTGTGGCGGAGGCGGTCAACGCGCTGAAGCCGGAAGCCATCCTGATCACCGGCGATTTTCTCGAAAAGGATCGCAACCTCGCCGATGTCCGCCAGTTTCTGAAACTGCTGCGGGCGCCGAAAGGGATCTTCGCCGTGCAGGGCAACTGGGAATACTGGTCACGCCTCGAAGGGGAAAATCTGCGCCGTCACTTCGCCGGGGTCGGCGTCACCTTGCTCATCGACGAACGCTTCGACCTGGAGGCCGGCGACGTGCCCCTCTCGATCCTCGGCCTAGACTACCCCTCCCCCGTCGATCATCTCCTTAAGCTGCAACAGCAGGCCGACCCCGGCCGGGTCAACCTGCTGCTCTCCCATGTCCCGGCCTTCCAACATCAGCAACTCGACGGCCGCGTCGATCTGATTCTGTGCGGGCACACCCACGGCGGTCAGGTCAAGATCCCCTTTGTCGAACCCTTCTACCTGCCCCGTTTCTCGTACCCCTTCGTCGCCGGGCTTTACCGCGTCGGCCCGAGTTCCACCCCCCTCTACGTCAACCGAGGCATCGGCACCAGCGTCCTGCCGGTACGCTTTCTCTGCCGTCCGGAAATCACCCTGCTGCGCCTGCACGCCGCCTGAGCGTCCGCGCTCAATAGCCGAGATATTTGAGCAGCCCGGAAAGCTCACCCATGAGCGTCGCGAAGCCCTCGCCGGTGAGGCTCTGGGCGCCGTCGCACAGGGCTTTCTCCGGTTCGGGATGGACTTCGACCATCAGCCCGTGGGCACCGGCGACTAGGGCGGCCTTGCTCATCACCGGGACCAGGGCGCGGATACCGGTAGCGTGGCTGGGATCGACGATGATCGGCAGATGGCTCATCTTGCGGATGAGCGGCACGATCGACAGGTCAAGGGTGTTGCGGGTCGCCTTCTCGAAGGTACGGATGCCGCGTTCGCAGAGGATGACCTGGCCGTTCCCTTCGGCGACGATGTATTCGGCGGCGGCCAGGAATTCTTCAAGGGTGGCGCTCATCCCCCGCTTGAGCAGCACCGGATGGCGCCGTTTGCCGACTTCCTTGAGCAGATCGAAGTTCTGCATGTTGCGGGCGCCGATCTGCAGGATGTCGGCGTAGCGGCAGACATCGTCGAGCTGCTCGATGCGCATGACCTCGGTGACCACCGGCAGCCCCGCTTCGTCCCCGGCCCGACGCAGATATTTGAGGCCTTCGACCCCGAGACCCTGAAAGGAGTGCGGCCCGGTGCGCGGCTTGAAGGCGCCGCCGCGCAGAATCTGTGCCCCGGCCGCTTTCACCACCCGCGCCGAGGCGAGCATCTGCGCTTCGCTTTCGATGGAGCAGGGACCGGCCATGACCACCGGCGGCAGACCGTTACCGATTTTGACCGGGCCGACTTCGACGATGGTCGGTTCGGGATGAAAGTCGCGGGAGACCAGCTTGTAGGGCTTGCTGACGTGGATGCACTCGACCACGCCGGGGAGTTCGCGGATCGTGCTGTCGTCCACATAGCCCTGATTGCCGAGGACGCCGATGGCGGTGCGCTCGCTGCCGGGGATCGGCGAGGCTTGCAGGCCCATGGCCTCTACCGCCTTTTCGACGGAGCGGATCTGTTCTTGGGTGGCGCTGTGATTCATGACGATCAACATGGCGGGTTCTCCTTTATCTGAAATGCTTTTCCACAGGCGGTAGGGGGATGATTCGCAAGGGGCCAGCTTAACCAGCGCCGGGGATTATTTCAACTCAATTTCCGGCGAGCGCATTGCACCGCAAGCGGCTTCATTGTATGCTGCGCCCCAACCCTATCCGGGAGGATCGCTTGTCCCGCCCTTGCCGTCGCACCTTCATCCTGTCGCTGCTCTTCTTCTCGCTCCTGGCCGTCGCCGCCTTTGCCGCCGACGACCGGCCCGAAGGAGAGACGATTTTTCTCGCCCTCGGCTGCCGGGGCTGTCATCGCCTCGGCGCGGACGGCGGCAGTCGCGGTCCGGCCCTGGACGGCGTGGGCACGCGCCTGGCCGGGTCCCGGCTGCGGGAACTCCTGATCCGACACGACCCCCAGGCGGCGATGCCGACGTTCAGCCATCTCACCGAAAGGGAACGGGAAGCGCTGCTGACTTATCTGCGGGCCCTCTGACCGACCTGCCGCCCCGAAACCCTCGCCATTTAATTTTCACAAAGGACCACCCGCATGACCCAGAGGATGATCGAAATCACCTCCCCCATTTTCTTCCCCCTGCCGCGCGCCCCCGAAGAGGGCATGGACCTCTCCGCGCTCTTTCCCGAAAAGCGGCCGCTGGCCCTGGAAATCGGCTGCGGCATTGGCGACTTCATCGTGCAACTGGCCCGTCTGCGGCCGGAGCTGAATTTTCTCGCCATCGACATCTACAACAAGGGCTGCCTCAAAACCTGCAACCGCATCGAACGGGCAGAGCTGAGCAACGTCCGGGTGCTGCGCGCCGAGGCCCGCTACCTGCTGACCCACTATCTCCCCCCGGAAAGCCTGGCGGCGATCTATATCAACTGCCCCGATCCCTGGCCGAAAAAACGTCACCGCGACCGGCGCCTGGTGCGACAGGAATTTCTGCAAACGGCCCTCTATTATCTGCGCCCCGGCGGCGACTTCTATTTCAGCACCGATTTCCAGGATTACGCCGAGGATGTCGCCGCGCTGCTGCCGGAGATGACCGGTTACGTCAACGTTCTCGACCAACCGCTGGTCACCGAGTTGCCCGGTTATCCCCTTTCCAAATACATGCGCCGCTTCCTCCAGCAGGGGCAGCCGATCCATTTCATCCATTACCGCCGGGATCCGCACCTGCCGCCGGAGGGTGTCGCGCCCCCGACCATCGACACCGGTTTCCGACTCCATTGGAGGCGCGTCGAACATGCCTAGTTATCTGACTGCCAAGGTTCCCGGCACCGGCGGCACCATCAAAGAATCGCCCGAAGATTTCCTGGTTGAGGAATTGCCCCTCTACACCCCCTGCGGCGAGGGGGAACATCTCTACCTGCTGGTGGAAAAAGAGGGGATCACCACCCACGAACTGCTGCATCGTCTGGCCAAGGCGCTGGGGCTGCGCGAACGGGATATCGGCTACGCCGGGCTCAAGGATGCCCGGGCCACCACCCGGCAGACGGTCTCGGTCACCGGCGTCACCCCGGAGCAGGCCCTCGATCTGCAACTGAACAACATCCGCGTGCTCGACGCCCGCTTTCACCGCAATAAGCTGCGTCTCGGCCACCTGGCGGGGAACCGTTTCACCCTCCGGCTGCGCCAGGTTAAGGACGGTGCCCTGGAACATGCCCTCGACACCCTGCACATTCTGCAGCAGACCGGCGTCCCCAACCGCTTCGGCGAACAGCGCTACGGCGTCCTCGGTAATTCCCATCGCATCGGGCGGGCACTCTTGCGGCGGGATTTTCCCGAAGCCATCCGCGAGATCATCGGCGATCCTGCGCTTATCGCCAACGAACGCTGGCGCAGTGCCGCCGAAGCCTTCGGCCAGGGGGATCTCGACGGGGCGCTGGCCGCCTTTCCCGGCCGCTTCCGCGACGAACGGGCGCTCCTGCATGCCCTGCGCGACGGCAAAAGCCCCGAGGCATCGCTGATGGGCTATCCCCGCAAGCTGCTGCGCCTCTATCTGTCGGCCTACCAGTCCCATCTCTTCGATCGGGTGCTGGCCATGCGCCTCGATTCCATCGATCTCCTCTGGCCCGGCGACCTGGCCTATAAACATGTCAACGGCGCCTGCTTCCTGGTGGTCGACCCCGCCGCCGAGCAGCCCCGCGCCGACGCGATGGAAATCAGCCCGACGGGACCGATGTTCGGCTTCAAGATGACCCCGGCACAGGGGCAGGCGGGACTGCTCGAACAGAGCCTGCTTGACAAGGAAGGGTTGAGGCTGGAGAATTTTCGTCTATCCGACGGTCTCGGCATGGAGGGGGAACGGCGGCCGCTACGGGTGCCGATCGAAAACCCGACGGCGCGCCGGGAGGGGGAGGATCTGCTCCTCGAATTTTCCCTGCCGCGCGGCAGCTATGCCACGGCGGTCCTGTACGAAATCGTCAAAGACGCCCCCTGAGACGTCCGCCGACATTTTCCGCCCGCGCCCGACCGGCGGACTGAGCACCAGGAGCGAGCCATGACCGACACCCCGCCGCCCCGCCCGACGCCCAATCCCGATTATCGGGTCAACTTCTTTCGCCCCCGCCCCGGCTACCTGCGCCAGAAGGTTCGCTACACCTGGGTACTGCTCATCAGCTGGGCCTTCTTTACCCTGGGCTTCCAGTTTCTGCTGCTCTTGACCCAGGACACCCCGGAAGGGGACAGCCTGATCACCGAAACGATTCTCTTCGGCTTTCCGCTGCATTACTGGTTTTCCGGCCAGTTCCTCATCGTCTGGTTCATCCTTCTCTGTTGTCTCTTCAATCTCTTCGTCGACCACCTGACGCGCATCCACCGCCAACGCCGATAGGAGACCGCCATGCCCAGCGAAGGCATCAAACTCGCTCCGGCCCTGCTGCTGGCCTGCATCCTCGCCCTGTCGCTTCTGGTCGGCCTCGCCGGCCGCACCAGCAAAGGCGCCTATTATCTCGTCTCCGGCCCCTCCATCGGGCGCGCGGGGATCGGCGCGGCGATCGCCTCGAACTGGATGAGCGCCGCTTCCTTTCTCGGCATCGCCGGCATCTTCTACCTGCAGGGCTACATGGCCTTCGCCTATGTGGTCGGCTGGACCGGCGGCTACGTTCTGCTCCTGATCCTGATGGCGGCCCAGATCCGCCGTTTCGGCAAATACACCGCCCCCGAATTTGTCGAAGCCCGCTACGATTCCCCTGCGGCCCGCTGCCTGGCGGCGACGATCACCATCCTCATCACCCTGATCTACTGCACCGCCCAGTACAAGGGGATCGCCCTGGTCTTTTCCTGGATCTTCGGCCTCGACTACACCCCTTCCCTGCTCCTCGGCACGGCCGTCGGCATTGGCTATCTGGTCCTCTCCGGAACCCTCGGCGCCTCCCGAAATCAGCAGTTCCAGTACGGCATCCTCATCCTCTGCTTCATCATCCCGCTCATGGTCATCGCCAAAAAGCTCGGCTATTTCTGGCTTCTACCCCAACTCGGCTACGGCCGCGCCCTCTGCGAACTGGGGCAGGCGCCGCACCATCTCTCCCTCGCCCCCTGGACCTCGGGCACGCCTTATGAGTGGATCGCCCTCTGCTTCACCCTGATGGTCGGTACCGCCGGACTGCCCCATGTCCTCTCCCGCTTCTACACTGTCCCCAACCTGCGTGACGCCCGCTGGAGCGTGGTCTGGGGGATTTTCTTCATCGGCCTGCTCTACTGGAGCGCGCCGGTCTATGCCATCCTCGCCCGCATCGCCCAGGGGAGCGCGGCGTCACCGACGGACCCGGAAGCAACTCGCGCCCTCGCCGACCTCATCGTCCTCAAGGCGGGGGAATGGGCGGGACTGCCCTCCTGGCTCATCGGTATCATCGCCGTCGGTGCCGTCATCGCCGCCTTTTCCACCGTCACCGGCCTGCTCATCACTGGTGCCGGGGCCTTTTCCTACGACATTTACCACCGCCTGATCAATCCTGCCGCCGACGAAAAGAAACGCATGTACGTGGCCAAGGGCGCCACCTTGGTTCTGGCCTTGCTGGTGGTGGTGCTGGCGGCCAATCCGCCCTGGCTCATCGCCCAGATCACCGCCGTCGCCTTCGCCTTGGCCGGAAACACCCTTTTTCCCGTCTTCCTCCTCGGCATCTGGTGGGACCGCACCAGCAAACAGGGCGCCATTGCCGGCATGCTCACCGGCTTGGCCGTCACCTTCGGCGCCCTGCTCCTCGGCCCCCTCGTTCCCGGCCTCAGCATGATCCTGCCGGCGACCTCCTCGGCGCTGATCGGCGCCCCCCTGGTGATTTTGGTGATGATCGGCGTATCGCTGGCGACCCCGCCGCCGTCGGAAGAGATCCGCCGCTTCCTGGCCGAGGAAGTCCACGCTCCCTGAGGCGGGGGCACAGCACAGAAAAAGAACAACGTTCTATTTTGGATTTTCCATGAAACTGGTCTTGTCGGCGGGCAGCCTCTACACGCTCCCCCTGGAAAAAATCTTTGAGCTCGCCCACGACACCGGATTCGACGGCGTCGAGGTGATCATCAATTACGATTTCCAGTACCAGGACAACCGCGCCCTGCTCCTCGACCTGGCGGCAATCCTGCCGATCCGCTCCCTGCATGCGCCCTTCATGGAACTGGATGGCTGGGGCAACAAGATCAATCAGACTTTGCGCACCGCCGAACTGGCCCTGGAATCGGGCATTCCCCTGATCAACTTCCACCCCCCCAGCTGGCTCGGCTGCGAACTGAAATTCTGGAACTGGCTCAAGCGCCTCGACGACTGCCAGCGGGACATCGGCCGCGACCAGGTCATCATCACCATCGAAAACATGCCCAGCACCGGCCCTTTCGGGGTCAATCCCTACCTGCTCGGGCAGACCGAGCGACTGATCCGCTTCATGGAAGAGCACCACCTCTACCTGACCTTCGACACCGCCCACATGGGCTCGTCCAAAGCCGATTTCCTCGGTGATTTCCACCGCCTGTACGATACCGGCCGCATGCGCAACATCCACTTTTCCGACTTCGGCCACGGCCGCGAACATCTGCTCCCCGGGCGCGGCATCCTCCCTTTGACCCGCTTCCTCAACCACCTGCGGGAAACGGGCTACAACCAGGCCCTGACCCTGGAGCTCTCCCCCCACGAATTCCCCAAGGAAGAAGAAGGGATCCGCGCGAGCCTGGCGGAACTTTTAGAGTATTTGCGGAAGGAGACGAAGGGAGTTTGAGGAACGAGGAACGAGGAACGAGGAACGAGGAACGAGGAACGAGGCGTGAGGTGAAGATAGAGTGTTAGTGGTAAATCCACGTTAAATCAGGCTGAGCAAAAATGCCCAGATGCAAGGCGCCCGAAATTCGAGGAGTGAGGCGTACCGGAAGGTACGTCGCAGCGACGAGGATGAGGGCAACGCCGCAGATGGGCGTTTTTCCTCAGCCGCCTAGCGCACGATGTAGACGGAGCAGCGGGCCTGCTCCGCAATCCGACTGGAGACGCTGCCTAACAGCGCGCGCTTGACCCGGCCGGCGCCGGAAGAGCCGATGACGATGACGTCGATCTCTTCCTGTTCGGCAAATGACAGGATCTCGTCGGCGGCTTCACCGTATACGACCTCGACCTGTAGAGGAATGCCGGCCTCGGCGGCGGCTTTTTCCACGACGTAAAAAATCCGCTTACGTTTTTCTTCCCAGTCGGGACGCTCGGTTGCGGGGGGGGAGGGGAAAAAATCGGTAAAAGAAGGGGCCCTGGTTCCCGGAATAACGAGAATGGCGTAAATTTTGCTTTTGAACGGAGGTCCGGCAACGCTCGCCAGGCGCACGGCCTCCTCGGCCGCCTTGTCCGACTGGGGGGAACCATCGATCGCCACCAGGATTTTTTTGCCGGGGTTGAGCATAAGAGAAGTCCGTTCGGCCAGGAAATGTTGAGCGTCAGACTAGCCCACGCGGGTCATTCTGTCAACCGCACCCCAGGGAGAGCTCGGACCGAAATTGTTTGGTTGCTGACCAATAGAGTTGACTTTTGTAAAACGTTATTTTATATTCCCCCAAACGCTGGACCAGGCGGATTCGTTTGCCCACAGACCCAGATTTCGCAATATTTCCCATAATGCTTGACATGCGGTGCGAAATTTATAAGATGAGGGCGCATTTTGCTCTGTAATTCACCGGAGAAAGAACGTACGACATGGCGAAAAAAGAAAAATCCGAATATATTATCCAAGCCGTCTCCCACGCCCTCGACCTGCTCGAACAGTTCCACGGCGAGGTTGACGAGTTGGGCGTCACCGAACTGAGCAAGCGTCTCAAGCTGCATAAAAACAACGTTTTTAGGCTGCTTGCCACCCTTGAATCCCGGGGCTACATCGAGCAGAACCGGGCGACGGAAAACTATCGCCTCGGGCTCAAGTCCCTGGAACTGGGGCAGACCTTCATCAAGCAGATGGGGCTGCTGCGCCAGGCCAAGCCGATTCTCGAGCGGCTGGTCGGTGAGTGCAACGAGACCTCCTACGTGGCGATCTTCAAGGAAGGCTACGTGGTCTACCTGGACGTGGTCGAAACTGACCTGACCGTGCGGGTGGTCTCCCGCGTCGGCTCACGGCTACCCGCCCACTGCACCGCTTCGGGCAAGGTGCACCTGGCCTACATGACCGAGGAAGAGATCCTCGCTCTCATCCCGCAGCGGGAGATGAAGCAGTTCACGACGACCACCATCACCGATCGCGACGAGCTCGTCAAGGAACTGGCCCTGGTCGCCGAGCGCGGCTACGCCATAGACAACGAAGAGATGGATCTGGGCGTGCGCTGCGTGGCCGCGCCGATTCGCGACTATACCCGCCGCATCGTCGGCGCCGTCAGTATCTCCGGCCCGTCGATGCGCTTTACCGACGAGCGCATCGAAAAGGAGTTGATCCCTCTGGTCATCAAGGCCGGAGACGATCTCTCCACCCGGCTGGGCTTCCACAAGTAACCCCAGGCTTCCCCACGCCCCGGAATCGCCATCGCGCTTCCGGGGCGTTTCATTTTGGCCTTGCCGACGGCAATTCGCCCTGCCGCCGGCCTGAACGTTCAGGATTCCATCCCCAGGGGAGAGCCCTTGCCCGAAGAATCCGCAGCCCCCCCCGCCATCAAGCTCCCCGCCCCACCCGTATGTCCTGAAAACCGCCCCTTCCTTCTCGAACCGCAACAGCCTCCCAAAGGCGCGGCGCTGCTGGTCCACGGCTTCACCGCCAGCCCCTGGGAGATGCGTCCACTCGGGGAGGCCCTGGCCGCTGCCGGTTATCTGGTGCGGTGCGTACTCTTGCCGGGACACGGTACGACCGTCGCCGACCTGGCCGCTCGCCGTTACGAGGAATGGCTGGCGGCGGTGCGGGAGGGATACGGGCAACTGGCGGAAACCGGCCTGCCCGTCTTCGGGGTCGGCATGAGCACCGGTGCCTTGTTGCTGCTGGCCCTGGCCGAAGAGGAAAAATTCGCTGGGCTGGCCCTGCTCTCCCCCTTCTTGCGCCTGCGCCACCGCCTCGCCCCCCTGGTCGGGCTGCTACGCCATGTCAAACGCCACCAGCGGCGCCGGCTGCCCGAACATCTGGCCCCTTATTACTACGACCAACGCCCCCTGAACGGCATCCATCAGATCCGCCGCCTCATCCGCCGGATTGAGCCGACCCTTGAGAGCATCCATACCCCGGTTCTGGTGCTCACCGCCCTGGGGGACCGCACCGTCGACGCCGCCAGCGCCCATCGCCTCTATCAGCGGCTGGGCAGCCCGCGCAAAGGACTGCACCAGTTCGACGCCGAGATCGGCCATGACCTGGCGACCCGGGGGAATCCCCGCTGGGAGGAAACCCGGAAGCGCATTCTCGATTTTTTCAGCGGGCTTCCCGCAGGCGCGTGAAGAGTTCCCGAACTGCTTGCTCGGCCGCTTCCGGTCCCTGGGAATTATCGATAACGTAGTCACTGCGGCGGACCTTTTCCGCCAGGGGCATCTGGGCGGCGATACGGGCCCGGGCCGCCCCTTCGTCGACGCCGTCCCGGGCCATAAGGCGGCGCAGTTGGGTCTCGTCATCGGCGGTGACGACGAGCACGGCGTCGACCCGTCCCTCGGCCCCGGCCTCGAAGAGGAGCGGCGCTTCATAAACCACCAGGGGGGAGCGGGCGGCCAGTTCCCGCAACCGGGTTTCGGCCAGGGTGGCGATGGCCGGATGCATGAGGCCGTCAAGATCCCGCCGCGCCTGGGGATCGGCGAAGATGATGGCGGCCAGCGCCGGGCGGTCGAGCCCGCCGTCCTCGCGCAGCACTGTCGCGCCGAAGCGCTCGGCCAGGCGCGCCAGCAGCGGCGAGCCGGGCGCCACCACCTCGCGCGCCAACTCGTCGGCACTGAGAACAGTCGCCCCAAGTTCACGAAAGATTTTCGCCACGCTGCTCTTGCCCGTGGCGATGCCGCCGGTTATACCGAGAATCATGAAAACGCCCCCCGTCGCGGCCGGAGTCCGGCTCCGGCGTAAATGGGGTGATCTTAGCAGGCCGTTCCGGCCGGAGCGAGTCTTTTCCGGTGTCGCGGCCGACCGAGAAATGCCTCTTGCGCGAAAAGGAGAAAGATTATGACCGAGAGACGTGAACGACTCTGGCTGAACCGGGAAGGCACGGTCCTTGTGGTAGTCGACGTGCAGGAACGACTGGCGCCGGCCATGCCGCCGGAGGTGCTGGAGCGGGTGGTGAAAGGGATTAGAACCCTCATCGACGCGGCGGCCCTCCTCAAGTTGCCGGTCATCACCACCGAGCAGTATCCGGCGGGAATCGGCCAGACCATCGCCGCCCTGGCCCCCGGCGAACAGGGAGAACTGGTGGAGAAAACGAGCTTCAGCTGCTGCGGCGAACCGGCCTTCCTCGCCGCCCTCGCCCGTCACGACGCTCGACGGGTGCTGCTGGTTGGGATGGAAGCCCACGTCTGCGTTTTTCAGACCCTCCTCGACCTCCGTGCCCATCATTACGACGTGCACCTGGTGCGGGACGCCATCTGTTCCCGCCGCAAATCCGACTACCGGGCGGCCCTGCATCTCGCCGACGCCGCCGGAGCGACCCTGACCACGGTGGAGATCGCCCTCTTCCAGCTCTTGCGCCACAGCCGCGCGCCGGAATTCAAGGCGGTCTCGGCCCTCATCAAGCAGCGTTGATTATTTTCCCGCAAACCCTTATGCTGAAAAAGTTATTAAACCCCAGCGCGACAGGAGACAGCAGACCGTGGCCGGACCGACCCTGACAACGGAATATCTCGAATCGGCCCTGCGCGCCCTCGATGTCCTGCTCAAGGCGACGCGCTTCTACCCGCCCGGCCATCCGGCGCTGAAGACCGCCGTCGAACAGGCTCTGCTGCGTTTCGCCCCCCTGCTCATGGGGCGCGAATCCATCCTCTTTTCGGTACATAAAGAAGGCTTTCGCGTCGACGACACACCGGTTTCCAGCGACCGCCTGGTTCTGAAAAGCTTCGCCGTCCAGCTTTTTGCCCGCCATGTCCGCAGCCTGATGATTCTGGCCGACCTGTCGGCCCGCGACCTGCACGCCTTCGCCCGTACCCTGGCCAAAGAACCGGTGGAAATCCAGGAAGCGGGGGGAGCGCAGGGGCTGCTGCAAGCCGCCGGCGTTTCCACCATCTGGATCAACGAAATCGATCTTTCCTCGGTACTGAGTCGCAAAGAGGAGATCGAAAGCCACCGCCCCGAGGAAACCATTGGCGGCGGGGACGAGACGAGCCCCGAAGCGGGAATGCAGGAAGGAGCCCCGGTTGCGGCCGCCCCCGCGTTGCCGGAGACCCGCGATCTGGAGGCGCTGCTGCGCGATCTGGAGCGGACCGAGTCGGACCAGCACTTCGCCGTTCTTGCGCAGGAACTTCAGCCAGCGCTCCTCGCTCACCTGCATGACGAGGGTGCCCATCTGGTCATTCGCGCCCTGCAACTGATGCGCCGCTATGGGGAAGATCCCAAACTATCCTCCAGCCGGCGACGCACCGCCCAGGAGACCTTGGATACCCTCGGCCGCGAGGATGTCTTTGACTTCCTTATCCATTGCCTGTGCCACAACCCGGATGTTCGCGAATCCCGGGAGCGCCTGCTGTCGCTCATCGCCAGCTTCCCCGGCAAGATCGAAGCACCCCTGATGCGCCATCTGGCCGGCGAAGGGGACGCCCAGGCACGCAAGGTGCTGGGTACGGCCCTGATTCGCCTCGGCGCCACCGCCGCCCCGGTCCTGACCGACTACCTCAGTGATGCGCGCTGGTTCGTGGTGCGCAATGTGATGGTCATCCTCGGTGAAATCCGCGATCAGCAAACGACGGCGCAGATCGTCCCACTCTTGAACCACGAAGACATTCGCGTGCGGCGGGAAACCCTGCGCGCCCTGACCAAGATCGGCGGCCGCGGCGCCGAAAGCAATCTGATCCGCATCCTTGAAAATGACGATGCGGAAATGCGTCGCCAGGCCATCCTCTCCCTGGGTGCGCTCAAATCGGCCCTGGCCCTGCCGGCCCTGACGGAGTTGGCGAGCCGCAAGGAGAACAAAGGAGTCTCGCAGGAAGAGCGTAAGGAAGCGATCGTTGCCTTGGGTCAGATCGGCGCGGCCGAGGCGCTCCCCTGCCTGGGCGGTATCCTCAAACGACGCCGCTTCTGGTTTGGCGACAGCGATGAGGAACTGCGTGAAGCCGCCGCCGCGGCCCTCGGCAAAATTTGCGATGAGCGCAGCCTGACCCTGCTGCGCGCCGCCGTCGATGACCGTTCCCCGGCGGTGGCACGGGCCGCGCGCCTTGCTCTCAACCGATTGGAGAAAGCCCTGAACCATGCAACTTGACCAGCTGAAAAAAATCATTTACGGCATGAGTGGTGTTCACAAGGGGCTGCGTCTCTACCCGGCGGCCCATCCGGCCATCCAGCAGCAGGCGCAAAATCTGGCCAAGGATTTCCTCGCGGCCTTCCAGAAGAAACCCCGGATCAGGCTGGGCATCCTGGAAGATACGCTCTTTTTCGAAAAACACATGTTTGTGCTCAGCGAACCGGCGATAGAAGAGGTCCGCACCCTGATCGCAGAACGGGGACTGGAAGGGCTCGAATTCGAAGTGGGGCTGAGCGCCCAGGAAATCCAGCGCTTTTTCCAGATCCTGCACGAATCGGAGGTCGGCGGCGAGGCCTTGGCCCAACTTCTCACCGACCAGGGCATCACCCACATCCAACCGGTGGTGCTGGAAACCCAGGAAGCCGACGAACGGGCGGAACCGCCCCGAAAAATCTACCAGCGCGCCCTGACCGTAGTCAGTCATATCTTCAACGACGTGCGTATGGGGCGCATCCCCTCGACCGCTGAAGCGATCGAAGTGGTCGGGAGCATGGTCCGCTCGACCCTCTCCGAACCCCACGCCCTGCTCGCCCTCTCCCTGCTCAAGGACTACGACAACTACACCTTCACCCACTCGGTAAATGTCTCGGTCATCGCCCTGGCCGTCGGTCACGCCTGCGGACTGTCCGAAGAAAAGATGCGCACCCTGGGGCTCGGCGCCCTGCTCCACGATATCGGCAAGCTGATCATCAACAAGGACATCATCAACAAGCCGGGGCGCTTGACCGAAGCGGAATACGAAGAGATCAAGAAGCATCCGGCTTCCGGCTCGGTGATCGCCGGGCAGATGGAAGGGATCAGCGAAGAGGTGGTCGACATCATCCTCGGACATCATCTCAATTACGATCGCAGCGGCTATCCCGCTGACGCCCGAGGCCGAAAGATTTCTCAGCTGGCCGATATGGCGACCATCGCCGACACCTACGACGCCATGACCACCCTGCGTTCCTACCAGCGCCCGGTGACGCCGCGCATGGCCGTCAAAAATCTGATGGACCTCTCCGGCACCACCCTGCATCCGATACTGCTGCAAAAACTCGTCGATTATCTCGGCCCCTACCCCGTTGGCAGCCTGGTGCGTCTCGACAGCAACGAACTGGCGGTGGTGACCAAGGTCGGAGATCGGCAGGGGGGAAACTCCGTCGATCTGAAGATCATCACCACCAGCGAGGGCAAGAAACTCCCCCAACCGACCCTCGCCACCCTGTCGGGCGCCGATCTCGCGCGCATCATCGCCGAGGTCGATCCCGTCGGGCGGAACATCGAAGTTACCGAATATTTCGACTGACGCCACCAGAAATCTTCCTCTTATAATGCAAAAAAGCCGGCAAAAGCCGGCTTTTTCGTTTCTGTTTTCCCTCGGATTCCGTTAAAGCTCCAGCTGCCCCAAGGCCCTTGTCGCCTCCCGGCGAACCCCGGCGTTTTCATGCCCCAGCCGGGCGATGAGAGTCTCCTCGGCATTTTTGCAGCCGATCGCCCCAAGGGAACGGATCGCCGCCTTGATCAGTTCAATATCCTGTTCGTCAAGGAGCGCGGTCAGATGGGGGACGAGGCGTGGGTCGGAGAAGTGGCCGAGGGCTTCGGCGGCGTGGACCCGCACCGCCGGATGGGTATCCCCCAGACATTGCACCAGATTGCCCATGACCTTGGGATTTTTCTTACGCCCCAGCACCTGAACGGCGGTGGAGCGAATATCTTCGTCAGGAAAGCTCAGCGCCGCCAGCAGCGGCGGAAAGACCTCGACGGAATTGATCCGCTCCAGGGCCAAAAGGGCCTTGACCCGCTGCCCCCGGCTTCCCCGCTTGAGCAGATCGAGAATCTCGGTCAGGTCGAGGGCCGACTCCAGCGCATCAAGGGCCGAAGCCGCCGCCTGGCGCACCCCTTCATCCGGATCCTTGAGTCTTTCCCGCAGCGCCTGTTTGCGATCTTCCAACATTTATTCGATTCCACTTTCCCGGCCACAGGCCTCATTTCAAAACCGTGCAACATCCCAGTGACATTAGCAAAACCTGACCCGCAGCGCAATCATTTCATTTCCGCTCCGACTCCAGGACCGCGATCCTTTCCTTGAGCTCCTTTTCCCGTTGCCACTGGGCGCTCACATCCCGGAGAATGGCGGCAACCCCCAGCGGCTGCCCGGACTCATCTTGCACCAGGACAATGGAAAACTCGCTGGAGAACTGCTCGCCGTCCCCCTTGAGGGCCGGAACCCGTAACAACTGACGACCATAACGGGTTTCGCCCGTCGCCATCGTCTGATGATAGCCCTGCCAATGGCGCGCCCGCAGCCGTTCGGGAATGATCAGATCGAGCGAACGCCCCAGCGCCGCCTCTTTCGCCACCCCGAAAATCCACTCCGCCCCTTCGTTCCACAGCTGGATGACCCCCTCGTGATCGGCGAACATGACGGCATCCGGCGCTTTCTCCACAATGATTTCCCGCAGTCTTTCTTCGTTCATGTCGGCATCTCTCCTCTATTCCGGGCGTTTTAATTTATATCCAAGGATAGCAGAAACCCTGCGGCATTTCGCTTGTCTGTCCTCTTTCCCGGAGAAAAGATGACAATTTTTATCGGGCTTTTGACCTCGGTCATGTTTTGCTTCGCGCTCTTTGGCTATGCTGGCCTCACGATCACGACGGAAAGGACGAAAGGAGCCCGACCATGAATCTGCCTGAGGAAATCGGCAACCAGCCGATCAATAAAACCATCGAACAGCATCCGCGCATCGGCGAAATCCTGCAGAAGTACGACATCGGCTGCGTCACCTGCGGCGTCGGCATCTGCCTGGTCAAGGATGTGGTCTCCATCCACGCCTTGGGCGATGAAACCGAAGCGAAAATCGAAACGGAAATCCGCGACTATCTCGCAACCCTCGACGCATAAAGGAGAATCCCCATGAATAAACTCGCTTGCGGCTGCCCCGGCAGCCATGTTCAAACCATCGAGCGCAACGAAACCAACACCAACGCAGCGACCGGCCGTCTGCCCAGCGAACTGCGCCAGTGGCCGACTCAGCTGCATCTGGTGCCGCCAAGTGCCCCCTGGCTGCAAAATGCCCACCTGCTCATCGCCGCAGACTGCGTCCCCTTTGCCTACGGCGACTTCCACCGCGACTTCATCAAGGACCGGGTGCTGGTCAACGCCTGCCCGAAACTGGACGACACCAGCCCCTACGTGGAAAAGCTGGCGGCGATCATCCGTCAGAACGATATCCAGTCGATCACCGTCACTATCATGGAAGTTCCCTGCTGCCGGGGACTCGGCCTGATGGCCCAGGAAGCGGTCAAACAATCGGGCAAGGATGTGCCCCTGGAGATCGCGGTCATCGGCATCGACGGAACCCGGAGGAGTTGACCATGAAAACGAACGTCACTCAAGTGATGATGGAGGAGCACCAGCTGATTCTGCGCATGATCGCCCTGGTCGAAAAGAACGCCGGCCGGGTGGCGCGGGGCGAGTTCCGCAACTGGCGCTTTTTTCTCGACGCCGTCGACTTCATCCGCAACTATGCTGACCGTTTTCATCACGCCAAGGAAGAAGATGTTCTCTTTGCCGCCCTGGTGAAGAACGGCATGCCGGAAAAGCAGTCCCCCATCGAAGCCATGCTCATGGAACATGACGCCGGTCGCGCCCATGTGCGAGGGATGGAGAAAGCGGCACGCCAGGCGCTGGACGGGGACGAGAGCGATATTCCGTCCCTGCTCGAACACGCCCGGGGCTACGCCGAGCTGCTGCGCGGCCACATCGATAAAGAAGACACCATCCTCTACCCCCTGGCCGAGCGGGTTCTGCCGGAGGATCTCCGTCCGGCCATGCTCGACGCCTACCAGGCCGCCGAGGGCCGCACGCCGGAGTTGGCCGAAACCTACCGGCAGATGGTGGAAGACTACGAAAAGGAGACAATCTGATGATTTTTCGCGCCCTGATCCTTTTGGCGCTGCTCTTGGCGGCGGGGCCGGTCCTGGCCGGTCCCATGTCGGCAGTCACCTGCCACTGTTTCACCGACCGCAGCTACGACGCGGCCCGTCCCGAGGCGGCCGACGCCTATTATCTGGCGGCAACCCAGAACACCTTCTTCGCCCAGCTTTTCAAGACCGAGAAGAAGCTGCTGGTGCGCGGCAAGCAGAAAGGGATGCTCATGGCGGACTTCTGGGTGGCCCATTATGTCGCCGAACAAACGAACAGCTCGGCGGAGACGTTGCTGAAAGCGCGCTACGAGCACCCCAACTGGAGCGCGACTCTGGCGGCTCAGGGGATCGACGGCCAAGCCTTGGAGCTTTTTTTCGCCAACGCCCTCGCCTCGGAAGCCTCGGGCACCCAGCTCGACCGGGTGATCATCGATGAACTGCTGCCGCGCCACGGGGTGCTGACCAAAGAGGATATCGCCCCATTGCGCCAGGGGGGCCTGGAAAATCAGGAGATGCTGATGGTCGCCCTGCTGGCGAAAAAGACCGGCAAACCGGCGCAGACGATCGCCCAGGAAAAAAAGGATAGCGGCAAGAGCTGGAGCGGACTCTTCCACGAAGCCGGCATCGACATCGCCCGCATCGACACGGAAATCACCACGCTGCTGGGCACACTCGGCTAGAACAACTCGGGAGCTGGTCTAACCGAGCGAGTATTTCATCCGCCTAAAAAGATCAGCGAATCGCGCCTTTACTCTCCACTCCATTAATGCTATAAAGCCTCACCGTGAATCGCCGGGTTGTCCCGGCGGTTCTTTTCTTTTTTTACGCGAGGAAAGCAAAAACATGATCAGCGCCCACAATATCGCCCTGGCCTACGGCAAGCGGGTGATTTTCAAAGACGTCAACATCAAGTTCACCCCCGGCAACTGCTATGGTCTGATCGGCGCCAACGGCGCGGGGAAATCGACCTTTCTCAAGATCCTCGCCGGGCAGTCCGAAGCCGACAAGGGAGAGGTCATCGTCAGCCCGGGCGAACGCATCGCCATGCTGCGCCAGGACCAGTTCGCCTTTGACGAGGAGACGGTCTTTCATACCGTCATCATGGGGCATAAACGCCTTTTCGAAGTGATGCGCGAGCGCGAGGATCTCTATGCCAAAGGGGATTTCAGCGAGGAAGACGGCATCCGCTCGGGCGAGCTGGAAGCGGAATTCGCCGAGATGAACGGCTACGAAGCGGAAGCCGAAGCGGCGGTGCTCCTCGACGGTCTCGGCATCCCCGAGGAATTGCGCCACAAGCGGATGAAGGAGCTGGAACCGGGGGACAAGGTGCGGGTACTCCTCGCCCAGGCCCTGTTCGGCAATCCCGACATCCTCTTGCTCGACGAGCCGACCAACCATCTCGACCTGAAATCGATCGCCTGGCTGGAGGATTTCCTCTTCCGCTTTCCCAACACGGTCATCGTCGTTTCCCATGACCGCCACTTTCTCAATCAGGTCTGCACCCATGTGGCCGACATCGACTTCGGCAAGATCACCGTCTACGTCGGCAACTACGATTTCTGGTATCAGGCCAGCCAGTTGACCCTCAAGCAGAAGCAGGACGAAAACCGCAAGGTCACCGACAAGGCCAACGAACTCAAGGAGTTCATCCAGCGTTTTTCCTCCAACGCGAGCAAGGCCAAGCAGGCGACCTCGCGCAAGAAGCTGTTGGAAAAGCTCACTGTCGAGGAACTGCCGGTCTCGTCGCGCAAATACCCCTTCGTCGTCTTCAAGCCCGAGCGCCCCTGCGGCGACATCATCCTTGAAATCAAGGGACTGTACAAAAAGATCGACGGCGTCGAACTCTTCGGCGGCCTCGATCTCTTCGTCAACAAGGGGGACAAAATCGCCTTCGTCGGCGCCAACGCCCTGGCCAAGACCACCCTTTTCCAGATTCTCGCCGGCGAACTGGAACCGGACGCCGGCAGCTGCCGCTGGGGGGTAACTATCACCCCAGCCTACTTCCCCAAAGAGAACAGCCGCTATTTCGACAACGATCTCAACCTGATCGAATGGCTCTGCCAGTTTCCGCCCTGCGACGGCGAGACCTTCGCCCGCGGCTTTCTCGGGCGCATGCTCTTCTCTGGCGATGAAGCGACGAAAAAAACCCGCGTCCTTTCCGGCGGCGAGCGGGTGCGCTGCATGCTCGCGCGGATGATGCTCAAAGGGGCCAACGCCCTGGTTTTCGACGAGCCGACCAACCACCTCGACCTCGAATCGATCACCGCCCTCAACAACGGTCTCATCGCCTTTTCCGAAGCGATCCTCTTCACCTCCCACGACCATCAGTTCATCGAAACCCTGGCCAACCGCATCGTTGAATTTTTGCCGGAGGGCTATATCGACCGCGCCATGAGTTTTGAGGAATACCTGGAGAGCCCCGAAGTGGCCCGCGAGCGGGAACGGCTCAGCCCGGACCACGCCGACCTGAAGCTCTAGACCATGGCCGGCGAAACGCGCGCGGATATCGCGCCCGGCATGACCGTAGCGATCGTGCTGAAAAAGGATCAGAAGAGCGGCACGCTGACCTGGGGCGTGGTCAAGAACCTGCTCACCAGCGCCCCCTATCATTCGCGGGGGATCAAGGTGCGTCTGGAGGATGGGCAGGTGGGCCGGGTTCAGATCATCGGAGAGCCCGACTGAAATGAATCGCGCCTCCCGCAACCGGCTGACCACCCAACTGCTCCCTCAGTTTCCCGGGAACAACCTTTTCGATCGGGTCGCCCGCGCCTGTTGCCGGGCGGGCTGCCTGCCACGCAAGGAGTTGTTCGAGGCCTGGGAAACGGCGCGGCGGACGCGGCGGCGGCTGCGCGGAGGGCGGGTGGTCGATCTGGCCTGCGGCCACGGGCTGCTCGCCCAACTGCTGCTTTTGCTCGACGACAGTTCACCGGAAGCGCTGGCCGTGGACCTGCGCCTGCCGGCGAGCGCACCCCGACTGGCGGCGGTGCTCGGCGAAGACTGGCCGCGCCTGGCGGGGCGGGTACGGTTCATCGAAGCCGACCTGAATACCGTCGAACTTTCCGCCGACGATCTGGTCGTTTCGGCCCACGCCTGCGGCGGCCTCAGCGATCAGATTCTGGACCGTGCCCTGGCCGCCCGCGCCCGGCTGGCCCTGCTCCCCTGCTGTCACGACCTCAAGGGCGCCGACCTCGGCGGCCTGCACGGCTGGCTCGACGGCTCCCTCGCTCTCGACGTGCTGCGCGTCGAACGCCTGCGCCGCGCCGGCTATCGGGTCCACACCCAGACCATCCCCGGCGACATCACCCCGAAAAATCGTCTACTGCTGGCCGAGCCGCGCTGACGGCGGCCCGCCGCCCCCCATCTCCCTTCCCGCCTCTCCACAAACCCCTGCCGTCTGCTGCCGGCCGAAAAGGTTTCCCCTCAAGCTATCGGTATCTTTTATCCGTGGGAGGGTGTAGTATTAAGCATTGATCCGCCCCCCACCCCACCCTCGCCCCTCTTCCCCTTCACTGCCGTAATGAACTGAGTTTACGGTCTGAAGCGGCCCGTTGCCTGCCAACGGGTGTTCCAAGCATGCCAATTGGTCAAGCTTGCCCCTTAGATTCCGATCAGCATCCCGGTTTTTATCGGCCATCCTTCGGCTAGTTGCCAACCAGGGAGTTACACGATGCGAAAACCCACGTTTTCCCAAGGCAAAGCGATCGAAACCCGTTGTACCAAATGTCGCAAGGTCACCTCTCACCTTATCCTCGCCATGAACGAATCCACCCCGGGAAAGGTTCTCTGCAACATCTGCGGTCGCCAACATGATTACCAGACAAACGCCACAACCCAGAAGACCGCCGTGCGGCAAAACAACCAGCTCAAGGCCGCCGAACGCAAGGAGTGGGAAGAGTTGCAGCCGACCATCGCGAACGGCGAGGCAACGGATTACTGCATGACCTCCCATTACAAAATCAGATCGCTGATCAGTCATCCGACTTTTGGCTTTGGCTTTGTCCAGCGCATTGTCGGTCCGCAAAAGATTGAGATTCTTTTCGAGGGCGGCAAGAAAACCATGCGCTGCAAATAAGCCTTAGCATTTTCACGAGGAGAGAGATCCAGGAGGCCAGGATGGAAATCTGCGCGCTTTGCGAAGAGCAATCGCGAAAAACCCGCAACGGAAAACCCCACGAGTTTTTAGTAAAAATCGATTCCCTGCGAAAGTTTAACGGGGTAAACCCGCGTGGCTTTGAAGAACAGGATTATCAATGCCTGACCTGCAAGGCAAAATTTACCCAGAGTACCGACAAGAACAATCTCGCCTGGACCCTCTGGCAGGGGTGAGGATTTCCGGCATGTATTTCGACAGGGTGCATAACGGACGGAAGCCAGGATCGGCCGGGGACTCTGAGCAAGTCGCGCCAAAAACTTAGCCATATCTCATTTTTATTATTTTTTTTCTCCGTAACTTTCGCTATCATTCGGCAGCTTTTCCCGAGACCCATTCAACAGGAGGAAGAAAATGAAAAAAGTGTGTATTGTGCTTTCGGTGGTAGCGGCGATGCTCTTGGCAAGCGGAGCGCCGGTGCTGGCTTCGAGCACGGCGAAAAAGCCCTCCCCCGACGAAGCCATCGCCATGCTCAAAGCGGGGAACCAGCGTTTCGTCTCCGGGCAATCGGCCCACCCCCATATCGACGCCAAGCGCATTGCCCAGGCCGCCAAGGAAAACCAGGGGGACCACGCCTACGCTACGATCATCAGCTGCTCCGACTCCCGCGTTCCCGTCGAAGCGATCTTTGATGCCGGCATCATGGACATTTTCGTCATTCGCGTCGCCGGCAATGTTGTCGATACCGACGAAGCCGGTTCCATCGAATACGGCCTGGCCCACGTCAACACCCCGGTGATGGTGGTTCTCGGCCACACCCAGTGTGGCGCGGTAACCGCTGTAACCCACGCCCTGCACGGCGAAGGACACGCTCTCGAGCGCAACATTCCGACCCTGGTCGATAACATCGAGCCAGCAGTGAAGCGCGCCGGCCAACAGTATCCCCAGGTTCACGGCGATGCCATCATTCCCTACGCCATCGAAGAAAACGTCTGGCAGGCCATCGAGGACCTCTTCCGCGAAAGCCCGGCGACCCGCGAAATGGTCAAATCAGGTAAAGCCAAGGTCGTCGGCGCCATGTACGTGCTCGAAACCGGAAACGTCGAATTCCTGCCCGAGGAAAAGGTGCAGAAAATCCTCGCCCGGGTCGAGTCCTCGCGCAACAAAGCCATGGACGCCATGGCCCACTGATCAAGACAATCGCTTCACTTTCTGCACGAAAAAAAAACGCCTGACGACCGGAGCATTCCCGGCCGTCAGGCGTTTTTTTATCCCATTTCCCAACCTTCCCCCCCAAAAAAAACGCAACCACAGAGGGTTGCGTCTTAAAGTTTACAGTTTGAAACGACCGGTTGCTAAAACGGGATGTCGTCATCGGGATTGAAGGGCGGATCGGCGAAGTCTTCGTAGGCCGGGGTTGCCGGGGTTGAGCGCTGGGCCTGCTGGGCCGGGCGACTTTCCTGGCGGTTGCCGCCCCGGGGAGCATAGCCGCCTTCGCGCTGGCCACCGCCTTCGTCGCCGCGCCCGCCGAGCATCTGCATCTGGTCGGCGACGATTTCGGTGATGTAGCGCTTGTTGCCATCCTTGTCGTCATAGGAGCGGGTCTGGATTTTCCCCTCGATATAGACCTGCTTGCCCTTGTGCAGATATTTGCCGCAGATCTCGGCCAGTTGCCGCCAGGCAACGATGTTGTGCCACTCGGTCTTTTCCTGCTGCTGACCTTCGCGGTCCTTGTAGCGCTCGGACGTGGCCAGGGAAAAGGTCGCGACGGCAGCCCCGGAGGGGGTATAGCGAAGCTCGGGATCCTTGCCGAGGTTGCCGACGAGGATGACTTTGTTAACGGACATATGATTCCTCCTTACACGCGGTAAAACGAACGAACGCAAAGCTCGCCAAAACAGGTAAGCATGATACACGGTGAAGATGGGGAATTAAAGCTCTTTCTCCACGCTCCCCAAGACGACGGCGCCTGCGAACATGGAGGATTAAAACCTCCTTCCCGCCGGGAACATGGCGCTTTCAGCAAAGCCGCGAAAAGGTTTGACTCCCTCTGCCGGTGCCACTAAACTAACCTATTCGAGCATTTGCGGAGACTTATCAATCCATGATTCGTACCATTTTTTATTTCGCCACCCTCATCCCCTGGACCCTGTTCGTCATCGTCACCGGCGTTCCCCTGTCTTTCATCAGCCCTGACTATCTGCACAACTACGCACGGCTCTGGGCCAGGGTCGGCTTGCTGCTGGCCGGGGTGCGGCTGAAGGTCAGCGGCCAGGAGCATCTGCGCGCCGGCCAGCCGGTCATCTATATGTCCAACCATGCGAGCAATTTCGATATTCTGGCGCTTTTTGCCGGACTGCCGGGACAGTTTCGCTGGCTGGCCAAGGAAGAACTCTTTCGCATTCCCCTGTTCGGCTTGGCCATGCGCCGCGCCGGCTACATTCCCCTCGACCGTTCGGACCGCAGGAAGGCCCTGCACAGCATGACCGAAGCGGCCAAGCGCATCCGCGACGGCGCTTCGGTGGTGATCTTTCCCGAAGGCACCCGCTCCGCCGACGGCATCCTGCAACCTTTCAAGAAGGGGGGCTTCCTGATCGCCCTCAAGGCCGCCGTGCCGGTGCAGCCGGTAGCGATTTCCGGGAGCTTCGCGATCATGCCCAAGACCAGCCGCCGGATTCACGGCGGGCTGATCGAGGTGCGGATTCTGCCGGCCATCGCCACCGCCGAATTGACCTCCGCCGACACCGAGAAGCTGCTTGCGACCGTGCAGGAGCGGATCGCGGCAGCCCTGGAGGCTTGCCCATGAGCACTCTCGCCCATTCTCCCGAACTGCATCCCGACGCCCTGCGCATTCTGCCCCTCGGTGGGCTGGGCGAAATCGGGCTGAACCTGATGGTCCTCGAATGCCGGGGGGATTTGCTGCTCATTGACTGCGGACTGATGTTCCCCGAGGCCTACATGATGGGGATCGATCTGGTCATTCCCGATGTTTCCGCCCTGGCCGGGCGGGAAGCGGATATCCGCGGCTTGGTTCTGACCCACGGCCACGAGGACCACATCGGCGCCATCCCCTTTCTTTACGAAACCCTCGGCTGCCCGCCCATCTACGGCACGGCCCTGACGCTGGGGCTGCTGCGGGGCAAGCTGGAGGAGCACAAGCTCGCCGGTCGCGCCCGCCTGGAGACGGTTTCCCCCCGCCAGAGCGTTCAGCTTGGGGTTTTTGCGGTGGAATTCTACCGCGCCGCCCACTCCATCGTCGACGGCGCCGGCTTGATCATCCGCACCCCGGCGGGGACAGTCATCCATACCGGCGACTTCAAGCTCGACCAGACCCCGGTGGACGGCGAGCCGACCGACCTCCCCCGACTGGCCCAGTGCGGGGAGGAGGGCGTGCTGCTGCTGCTGGCCGACTCGACCAACATCGAAAAGGAAGGCTACACCCTCTCGGAGCGGGTGGTCGGTGAGGCCTTTCAGCAGATCCTCCCTCAGTGCAGCGGCCTGGTCATGGTCGCGACTTTTTCCTCCAATATCCACCGCATTCAGCAGGTAGTGGATGCGGCCGTTGATTGCGGGCGCAGCGTACTGATCAATGGCCGCAGCATGGTGACGAACACCGACATCGCCCGCAAACTCGGCTATCTGAACATCCCCGATTCGGCTCTCATCGAGCTGCGTGATCTGCGGGACATCCCCCGCGACCAGGTGCTGGTCATCACCACCGGCAGCCAGGGGGAACCCCTCTCGGCCCTCGCCCGCATCGCCATGGATGACCATAAGCAGCTTTACCTGGAGCCGGGGGATACGGTCATCCTCTCGTCGAAATTCATCCCCGGCAACGAGAAGGCCATCTCCGACCTGATCAACCACCTCTACCGGCGCGGCGCCGAGGTCTTCTACGAGACGACGAGCGAGGTTCATGTCTCCGGCCATGCCAGCCAGGAAGAACTCAAACTCGTCCATTCCCTGGTCAAGCCCCGTTATTTTGTGCCGGTGCACGGCGAATACCGGCATCTGGTCAAACATGCGCAACTGGCCCGGCGCATGGGGGTGGCGCCGGAACACGCGGTCGTCCTGGAAAACGGGCAGCCCCTGCTGGTTTCGGAAAACGGCCTGCGCCTCGAAGAACGGCTGGAGAGCGGACGGATTTTCGTCGACGGCAAGGGGGTCGGCGATGTCGGCGTCATGCAGCTGCGCGACCGCAGCCATCTGGCCAATCACGGCATGGTCATGGTGATTCTGGCGATGAACCAGAAAACCGGCGAGATCCTCTACGGGCCGGAGATCCACAGCAAGGGTTTCGTCACCGAGGACGAAAGCGGTGAATTCATGGAACTGGCCCGACAGGCGGTGTGCGACACCCTCGCCGAACACAGCCTGGCCATGCTCGGCGACTGGGAGGAATTGCGGGTCGAGGTCCGCAAAACCCTGCGCCGCTTCTTCAACCGCACCATCGAACGCCGGCCGATGATCCTGCCGGTAATTCTGGAACTTTAACCGGGCGGGTCACGAACCGTTCCGCCGTCGGGGCCTCCCGGTGTGCGCCCAGGGGGAAACGCATTATGCATCGCCTTGTACGGGCGCAGCATGCTGCGCCCCTGCGAAGAGAAGCGTATTCAGCCGGAAAAGACGGATGCGGTCCGTCCCCGACATAAAACCAACTTACCGAATCAAGGATTTCCATGACGCTGCTGCACGCTGTTCTCCTTGGCCTGATTCAAGGCATGACCGAATTTCTGCCGGTTTCCTCCTCGGGACACCTGGCCATGACCCAGCACATGCTCCCCGGCTTCGAGCAGCCGGGCATTCTCTTCGACGTGCTGCTGCACCTCGGCACCATGCTGGCGGTGGTTCTCTATTTCCGCCGCGACCTCGCAAACCTGCTGAGTTCTCCCTTCCGCAAGGACGAGGAGGCGGTCCTGCACCGTCGACTGCTGCTGCTGCTCATCGCCGGTTCGGTGCCGACGGCCATTATCGGATTGACCTTCAAAGACTATTTCGAGGGGATGTTCGAGAACATCCCGCTGGTGGGGCTGATGCTGCTGGTCACCGGCTCCGTGCTCTTCGTTTCGGAAAAATTCCGGCGCGGAAATCGCAAGGAGAAGGATCTGACGTTCCTCGACGCCCTGGTGGTCGGAACCGTTCAAGGTTGCGCCATCATCCCCGGCATCTCCCGCTCCGGCTCGACCATCGCCGCGTTACTGCTGCGGGGCGTCGACGGTGAGACGGCGGCGCGCTTCTCCTTTTTGCTGGCGCTCCCCGCCGTTCTCGGCGCGGCTCTCCTCTCCTTGCGCGACCTGCACGCCGTCCCCGCCGGGGAGTTCCCCCTCTATCTGACGGGAACCGCCGTCGCCTTCGCCGCCGGCATGCTCTCCATCCATTTTCTGCTGGCGGTCATTCGCAAGCGCCGGCTCTTCGCCTTCGCCCTCTACTGCTGGCTGGCGGGCAGCCTGGCTTTGACCCTCACTCTGTAATCGGACGCGCTAATGCCTCAGAACAAACCGCCACTGATCCGGGAACATCTGCAAAAGGAGATCGCCGGCGTCCTCTGCCTCGCCGTCGGGATCTTTATCCTGCTCAGCCTGGTGTCTTTTCATACGTCGGACCCCTCCTTCAACAACAACATCACCTCTGCCACTATCCGCAACTGGGGGGGGGTGGTCGGCGCCAATCTCGCCGATCTGCTCATCCAGATTTTGGGGCTGGTCGCGCTGGTGCTGCCTTTGGCCTGCTTTCTCTTCGCCTGGCGCCTGCTCAAGTTCCGTTCGGTCAAGGTGCGCCTCTACAAAGGGGGGGCGATCCTGATGCTGATCCTCTCCCTGGCCGGACTCATCGCCCTGCGCTTTCACGAGGTCGTCATTTTCGGGCAGCGGATCGAGGAAGCCGGCGGCGCCGCCGGACGGCTGCTGGCCGAGGTCCTCTCCCGTTATCTGAATGTCACCGGCGCCGGCATCTTCCTCTTTGTCTTCTTTCTCATCTCCCTCATGCTCGGCGCCCGCTTTTCGATGGTGCTCTTTCTCGAAGGTATGGCCACCCGAGTCGGCGGCCAGATGGAGCGCCGCCGCGAGCAGCGTGCCGCCGAACGGGAACTTCGCGCCCGCAAACGCAAGGAGAAACAGGAGCAGCCGACCATCATCGCGCCGCCAGTGCGTCCGACCCTGGAGGTAACGCCGCCGGCGAAAAAGAAGAAACGCAAGGACGAGCCCCCACCCGAGCAGGAAGCCTTTGAGTTTCTCGAACCTTCGGGCACCTATCACAAACCCTCCCTGTCGCTGCTCGCCCACGAGGGGGAGGCTCCCCTCCCCATCGACCGCGACGCGCTCATGGCCAACGCCAAGATTTTGGAGAGCAAGCTCAAGGATTTCAACGTCGACGGCGAAGTGGTCGAAGTCAAGCCGGGGCCGGTGGTGACCATGTACGAATTTTCCCCGGCACCGGGGGTGAAGGTCAACAAGATCGCCGGCCTCTCCGACGATCTCTCCATGGCCCTGCGCGCTCTCTCGATCCGCATCGTCGCCCCCATTCCCGGGCGCGGCGTGGTCGGCATCGAAATCCCCAACAAAGAGCGAGAGACGGTCTACCTCAAGGAGATCTTCGAGTCGGAAGAGTTCCAGAAAACCGGCGGCAAGCTCCCCATGGCTCTGGGCAAAAACATCTTCGGCCGCACCGTCGTCTCCGATCTGGCGAAGATGCCGCACCTGCTCGTCGCCGGTTCCACCGGCAGCGGCAAGTCCGTCTCCATCAACACCATGATCCTCTCCCTCCTCTATCGGGCCACCCCCGAGGAGGTGCGCATCATCATGGTCGACCCAAAGATGCTGGAACTCTCCATCTACGAGGGGATTCCCCACCTGCTGCTGCCGGTGGTGACCAACCCGAAGAAGGCCGCCCTGGCGCTGAACTGGGCGGTACGGGAGATGGAGCGGCGCTATAAGCTGATGTCCGACAAGGGCGTGCGCAACATCGACGGCTACAACAAGAAGATCGCCAAGGAAGAAAAGGACAAGGCCGAGCTTAAGGCCCAGGAAAAGCTCATCGTCGAACCGGTGGAGGTGGAGGAGGATGAACTGCCGCCGGTGACCATCGAAGAGGGAGAAGAGCTGGAGCACGGCCACCTCCCCTATATCGTCGTCATCGTCGACGAGCTCGCCGACCTGATGATGGTCGCCGGCCGGGAGATCGAGGAATCGATCGCCCGCCTCGCGCAGATGGCCCGGGCCGCCGGTATTCACCTGATTCTGGCCACCCAGCGGCCGTCTGTCGACGTCATCACCGGCCTCATCAAGGCCAACTTCCCAACCCGAATCAGCTTCAAGGTCTTCTCCCGCATCGACAGCCGCACCATCCTCGACCAGATGGGGGCGGAAACCCTGCTCGGCATGGGCGATATGCTCTTTCTGCCGCCGGGAACCGGTGCCGTGCAACGGGTGCACGGAGCCTTCGTCTCCGAACTGGAAGTGCAGCGGGTCGTCGATTTCCTCAAGAAACAGGGGACGCCGGAATACGACAAATCGATCCTCGCCGCGCCTCCCGCCTCGGACAATGGCGGGGATGGGGAGGAAGAATATGACGAGAAGTGGGACGATGCCCTGGCCCTGATCGCGGATACTCGCCAGGCCTCCATCTCCATGCTGCAACGGCGGCTCCGTCTTGGCTACAACCGGGCGGCGCGCATGATCGAGAAGATGGAGCAGGAAGGAATCGTCGGCCCCTCGGACGGCACCAGCCGCCCCCGCGAAGTCTTTGTCAACAACATCCAAAGGCCTGACTGACTATGCGCGAAGAACGGATCACCCTGAAATTCATGGATGGGGAAGAACTCACGGCCACCCTGGCCGAAAGTTTCGACCCAGGCAAAAACGACGTCGAGGTTCTGCTGGAAGATACCGACATCCGCCTCGGCTATCCCCTGCCCGATTTGATCTGTATCCTTTTTCACCGGGACCCGTCGAGCGGCGAGCTGCCTCCGGCCAAATTCGACGCCATGGAGGAAGTGGAAACGATCAGCGGTGTGCGCTATCAGGTGAACATCCCTCCCCGCCAGGAAATTTCTGGGGGCTTCTTCGCCGTCCCCGTCGATACCGGCAGCCCCTGGCTGCGCATCTTCTTCTGCAACCATGGCATCAAGGACCGCAAAAATCGCAAGTTCCTCGGCGATTTTCTCGAAGCCAAGGGGCTGGTTTCCCCCGACGAAATGAAAGAAACCCTGGAGGTGCAGCAGAAACTGCGCACCCGTCGGGTCGGAGAGATCATCGCCGAACAGAACGACATTCCCCAGGAGACCATCGACAAGACCGTGGCCAACGCCACCGACCGGGGGCGGGCGCTGGCCAAGGCCCGTATCGGCGACATCCTCGTTGCCGCCGGCCTGGTCACCCGGCAACAGGTCGAGGAAGCCATCTCCACTCAGAAGGATGGCAAGAAAAAACGCATCGGCGAACTTCTCATCGATCGCGGGCTCATCACCGAGGATCAGTTGCTCAATGCCTTGGCGGAAAAATTCCGTCTGCGCCACGTCGATCTGGAGAAGATCGTTCCCAGCCAGGCGGCCCTGGCGACCCTGACCGGGGAGATCGTTACCCGCCTGCAGGTGCTGCCCATCGAAAAAAAGAACGACCTGCTGGTGGTGGTCACCTCCTCCCCCACCGACCCGAATCTCATTGACAGCCTGCGCTTCAGCGCCAACTGCCGCATCGAGTTGGGCGTCGCCACCCGCGCCCAGATCGCCAAGGCGATCGAAGAATATTACCCCGCGGCCACGGCGCCCAAGGACGATGTCGGCACCCTCATCGGCGAACTGGCCGAAGAGGTCGTTACCGTCGAGGAGGAAGTGGAGGAGAACAGACTCTCCGAGGCGGACAGCCAGATCATTCGCCTGGTGAACAACATCCTGATCGACGCCTATCAGAAAAACGCCTCGGATATCCACTTCGAACCGGGGATCGGCAATGCGCCTTTTCGTATCCGCTACCGTATCGACGGCGTCTGCCGCGTCGCCCACCAGGTCTCCGCGACCTTCAAACAAGCGATTCTTTCTCGCCTGAAGATTATGTCGCGCCTGGATATCGCCGAACGCCGGCGGCCGCAAAGCGGCAAGATCATGATCCGCTCGGGCAAGCGCAATCTCGAATTCCGCCTGGAGATCACCCCCTCGGTCGGCGGGCAGGAAGATGCCGTGCTCCGCCTGCTCGCCAACGCCAAGGCGTTGCCCCTGGACGACCTGCGCTTTTCCGCCGCCAACCTGAAGAACTTCAAGGACTGCCTGGCCAAGCCCTACGGCGTGGTCCTCTGTGTCGGTCCCACCGGCTCGGGGAAGACGACCACCCTCCATTCGGCCCTGGGGCATATCAACACCCCGGACCGCAAAATCTGGACCGCCGAGGATCCGGTGGAAATCACCCAGGCCGGCCTGCGCCAGGTGCAGGTCAACGCCAAGATCGGTTTCACCTTCCAGGCGGCGCTGCGCTCCTTCCTCCGTGCCGACCCGGACGTCATCATGATCGGCGAGATGCGCGACGCGGAAACGGCGAAAACGGCGATCGAAGCCTCCCTCACCGGCCATCTCGTCTTCTCCACCCTGCACACCAACAGCGCCCCGGAAACGGTTGTGCGCCTCATCGAAATGGGCATGGACCCCATCAACTTCGCCGAGGCAATGCTCGGGGTCCTCGCCCAGCGCCTGGCCCGCAAACTCTGCAACGAATGCAAGCAGCCCTACCATCCGGGGCGGCAGGAGTATGAGGATCTGGTGCTGCACTATGGCAAGGAGTGGTTTGAACTGCACAACATGCCCCCCTACAGCGAGAACCTCACCCTGATGCGCAAGGTCGGCTGCGACCGCTGCGAAGGCTCGGGCTACTCGGGACGTCTGGGAATTCACGAACTGCTGATGGGGACGGAAAACCTCAAGCGCGCCATCAAGCGCCAGGCCACCGCCGAGGAACTGCGGCACATCGGCCTGGAAGACGGCATGACCACCCTGAAAATGGACGGCCTGGCCAAGATCTTCATGGGGATCACCGACCTCGAACAGATTCTGCGCGTCTGCCTCTAACCCCCCATAAGCGAGGCTGATCAAAAATGCCCAGATGCAAGGCGGACGAAATCCTGAGGAATAAGGCGTACCTGAAAGGTACGTCGTTGACGAGGGATGAGGACAACGCCGCAGATGGGCGTTTTTCATCAGCCCACGAACAAAAAACGACCCCCCATCCGGTCATTTGCCGGACGGGGGGTCGCGATTAAACCGACTATTTAATCCGCCTCATTGGCCCTTGCCAAGAGGCCGAAGGCTACATTTGCGCCAGCCGGCGATGGCGTTCGATGGCGGCTTTCTCCTCACGCACGGCGGCGCGACAATGAATCAGGACGCCGACATACTCCAGGCTCAGCAACAGCGCGCCAACCGCGAAAACCGCCCAGAAATTCACCTCCAACGCCCCTGCGTAGAAATAAAATCCGTAAAAACACGAGACATAACCGAGCATCGACCAGCCGCGATAACGCTCGCCGCCATCGACGATGCGCGGCATGGCCAGCACCAGCGCTGAAAAGCAGTAAATCACCAACGCCAGGCTGATCAGCGAAACAGGGGGCGAAGGACCGAGCAGGTCGAACATTTTCGGCGAGATAAGCACTGTCGACGCCGGCGCGGCATAGATGCCGGCGCTGAGCAGGGCAAACAGGGTCAAGCCCCAGAGCCCCTGGCGGGAACGGGCCTGCAAGCCGACGATACGCTCCCGGCATTGCTCCTCGAAACCCGCCACATAGCTGTTCGGTCCGTTGAAGTCCTGCAAACAGGCTGTCTCTTCCCCATGCATGGTCATAATTCCTCCTGCTGTTGTGCCTGAGTCAAAAATCCCCGAAGATAAAATTCCTCTTATTTTTCAAGTCATTTGCGTTCCTCTTGGCGGTTCATTAATGCACGGACAGTGCCAAACTCAAGTATAACCTGAGCTTTCAGAGCCGCATTTATCAGCGTTCATCTCAGACACCTCGAGCTGACGAATAAGTGACCGGCCTACTCGTTTCTACTACTCAAATGAGAATAAAATTTACTTGAATTTAAATTTTACCTCAGAATGCATGAAAAAAATCTTATTTGACAAAGGACTAAAACGGCGTTTATATACGAAAAAACAGTAAAACACTTACTATCACAGAAAAAGGATAAACCCTCTCAGATCGCCGGCCCAAACAACTTTTTTAGTTTTACTAAATAGGCGTCGCCATGAAAAACTCTAAAATGACCCTCTCCGCCGAAACGATGAATCTCGACTTCGTGCGCAAGGTGGAAAAGCTCTCCGGCAGCTCGGTGAGCCGTTGCTTCCAGTGCGGCAAATGCTCGGCCGGCTGCCCGATGCGCTCCTACATGGAACATCCCCCCAACCGCATCGTCCGCCTCCTGCAGTTGGGACAATTCGAACGGGTACTGGCCGGACGCTCCATCTGGTACTGTGCCTCCTGCGAGACCTGCACCGCCCGCTGCCCGAACAAGGTCGACCTGGCGGCGATCATGGACGCCCTGCGCAAGTGCTCCTGGGATGCCAAAGGGGCGTCCAAGGAATCGTTGGTGCAACTGGCCAATAAAATCTTTCTGGAAAATATTCGCACCTACGGCCGCCAGTATGAAATGCGCCTGGCGGCGGTCTTCAATCTGCAAAGCGGTAAGCTGCTCAAGGATTTCATGCTCGGCCCGAAGCTGATGAGCAAGGGCAAGCTCAAGATGTTTCATCAGAAAAACAAGAACATCAAAGAGATCGAAAGGATCTTCCGGCGCATTGAAGAGTTGCGCGAAAAGGGAGAAGCGCTGTGACCCCGAGCAAGCCTGTGTTGAGCTATTCCTACTACCCCGGCTGCTCGCTGCACGCCTCGGCCAAAGAATATGACGAGTCGACCCGGGAACTCTTCCGGGTGCTGAAGATCGGCCTGAAGGAAGTGCCGGACTGGTTCTGCTGCGGTGCCACCCCCGCCCACAATGTGGATGAACTCCTTTCCCTCGCCCTTTGCGCCAAGAATCTCGTTCTCGCCGAGCAGGTCGAGGGGGACATGGCGGTGGCCTGCGCCTCCTGCTTCTCCCGCCTGAAGACCGCCCAACACCGGCTCGGGGAGGATGAAGAGAAGCGGCGCCAGGTCGAATACGCCATCGACGGCAAATTCGACAAGAGCAAGCCGGTCAAGCACCTGCTGGAGATTCTCGCCAAGGATTACGGTCTGGAGCAACTGGCAGCGGCGGCGAAGAAACCGCTCGCCGGGTTGAAAGTGGCCTGCTATTACGGCTGCCTGCTGACCCGCCCGCCGGAAGTGCCGGAGTTGGACTGCGTCGAGGCGCCGACGATCATGGAGCGGGTCATCGCCGCTGTCGGCGCCGAGCCGGTGAGCTGGAGCCATCGCCTGGAATGTTGCGGTGCCAACTTCACATTGTCGCGCCCCGGTGTGGTCATCAAGCTTTCCGGCGATATTCTCGCCTCGGCTCGGGAGGCGGGGGCCGACTGCGTCATGGTCGCCTGCCCCCTGTGTCACGGCAATCTCGACATCCGCCAGCAGGAAATCGAGGAAGCCACCGGCCGTCGCTTTAACATGCCGATTTTCTACATGACCCAGCTGCTCGGCCTCGCCGCCGGAGTCCCGCCCGGCAAACTCGGCCTCGACAGCATGATCGTCGACCCGCTACCGCTGTTGAAGAAAAAGAACTTATTTTAGGAGACTGAAGGCTGAAGTCCGAAGACTGAAGGGAGAAACTATCGACTTTTCCTTCAGTCTTCGGACTTCAGTCTTCAGCCCCAAAAGGTTTCCTTATGTCCCGAATCGGCGTTTTTGTCTGCCATTGCGGTGAGAACATCGCTCGCACCGTCGACGTGGAGCGGGTGGCCGAGGCGGCCCGCGGCCTCTTCGGCGTCGCTTACGCCACCGACTATAAATACATGTGCTCCGACCCCGGCCAGAGCCTGCTGAAAAAGGCGGTGGCCGAGCACCGGCTGGACGGCGTGGTGGTCGCCGCCTGCTCGCCGCGCATGCACGAAAAGACCTTCCGCAAGGCAGTCCAGGCGACGGGCCTGAATCCTTACCTCTGCGAAATGGCCAACATCCGCGAGCACTGTTCCTGGGTCCACGAAGACCGGGAAGAGGCGACGGCCAAGGCCATCGCCATCGTCACCATGCTGGTGGAGCGGGTCAAGCGCAACAAAAAGCTGGCACCGATCACCGTGCCGGTCACCAAGCGGGCCTTGGTCATCGGCGGCGGCATCGCCGGCATCCAGGCGGCCCTCGATATCGCCGACTGCGGCCACCAGGTAGTATTGGTGGAGCGGGAGCCCTCCATCGGCGGGCACATGGCCCAGCTCTCCGAGACCTTCCCGACCCTCGACTGTTCCCAGTGCATCATGACCCCGAAGATGGTCGACGTCGTCAACCACCCCAACATCACCCTGCACACCTATGCGGAAATCGAGCAGGTGGACGGCTACATCGGCAACTTCGCGGTGAAGGTACGCAAGAAGGCGCGCTCGGTCGATATGGCCAAATGCACCGGCTGCGGCGTCTGCATGACCAAATGCCCGCAGAAAAAGATTCCCAACGCCTTCGACCGCAACCTGGGGACGCGACCGGCCATCTATGTCCCCTTCCCCCAGGCGGTGCCCAACACCCCGGTCATCGACCGGGAACACTGCACCTGGTTCCAGTCCGGCAAATGCGGGGTCTGCGCCAAGGTCTGCGGACCCGGAGCCATCGACTACACCCAGCAGGATGAGTTCATCGTCGAGCCGGTCGGAGCCATCGTCGTCGCCACCGGTTTCAAGCTCTACGACATCAGCGAAAAACCGAAGGGTTCGGCGATCAAGGGCTACGGCGAATTCGGCCACGGCAAGATTCCCGACGTCATCGACGGCCTCACCTTCGAGCGGCTGGCCTCGGCCTCCGGCCCCACCGGCGGCAAAATTCTGCGCCCTTCCGACGGCAAAGAACCGAAGGCGGTCGTCTTCATCCAGTGCGTCGGCTCCCGGGCGCGGGAAAAGGGGATCTCCTACTGCTCGAAAATCTGCTGCATGTACACCGCCAAACACACCATGCTCTACAAACATAAGGTGCATGACGGCCAGGCCTACGTCTTTTTCATGGATGCCCGCACCCCCGGCAAGGGCTACGACGAGTTCTGGCGGCGCTCCATCGAGGAGGAGGAAGCGGTCTACATTCGCGGCATGGTCAGCCGCCTCTACCAGAAGGGGGATAAGGTGGTAGTGATGGGGAGCGACATCTCCGTTGGCATCCAGGTGGAGATCGAGGCGGATCTCGTCGTGCTGGCCACGGCGGTGCAGCCCCGCGAAGGCGCCGACCAGCTCGCCCAGAAGCTGGGCATCTCCTACGACCAGTACCATTTCTACTCGGAGGCCCACGCCAAGTTGCGGCCGGTGGAGTGCGCCACCGCCGGCGTCTATCTCGCCGGCGCCTGCCAGGGGCCGAAGGATATTCCCGACACCGTCAGCCAGGCGAGCGCGGCAGCGGCCAAGGTGATGACCCTCTTCGCCAGAGAGCAACTGGAGCGGGAGCCGATCGTCGCGACCGTCAACGAGCGCTTCTGCGTCGGCTGCCTCGCCTGCAAAAAGGTCTGCCCCTACGGCGCGGTGGAAGAGAAAGAAATCCGCGACCGCCAGGGCAACCTGATCAAGGTGGTGGCCTGGGTCAACCCCGGCGTCTGCGGCGGCTGCGGCACCTGCCAGGCGACCTGCCCCTCGAAATCCGTCGAACTCGACGGGTATACGGACGAGCAGATCATGGCGCAAATCGAGGCTCTGTGATCTTGGTGATGTAGGGGCGCAGCATGCTGCGCCCGCCTATGCCCCAAAAACAAGGCGCAGCATGCTGCGCCCCTACGAGGACCAGATGCACACCGAAAAACACCATCACGCCTTCGAACCGAAAATCGTCGCCTTCGTCTGCACCTGGTGCACCTATGCCGGGGCTGACCTGGCGGGGACCAGCCGCATGCAGTACCCGCCCAACGTGCGGGTGGTCAAGTTTCCCTGCACCGGGCGCATCGACCCGGTCTTCATCCTGCGCGCCTTCCAGAAGGGGGCCGACGGGGTGCTGGTTTCCGGTTGTCATCCCGGCGACTGCCACTACATGGCCGGTAATTTCCACGCCCGCCGCCGCTTCGCCGCCTTTCGCGCCCTCCTCGATTTCGTCGGCGTCGACCTCAACCGCCTCCAATTCTCTTGGGTCTCGGCGGCGGAAGGGGGCAAATGGGTCGAGGTGGTGACGGAACTGACCGAGCGGGTGCGCGAGATGGGGCCGATGCGGGAGTTTCTGGAGTTGGAGATGGAAGAACACTGGTCGGCGCTACCGACTGCACCGGAACTGCAAGCAGCGTACAACGCCATCCCGTAGGGGCAGGACCCCGTGCCTGTCCAAAATCCGGAACCATAGCCAATAGGGCGAAACCAGAATTCGCCCCGACCAAGGCCTGACGAAATGAACCAAACCGCACAAAAAGCCGAGTCGGCCCCGCTGGTGGATGAAACCTATTACGCCGCCGTAACCGAGGCGATCCGCAACGAGGCGGCACGGCTGCTGCAGGAAGGTGCCGTCGCCGCCGTTATCGGCTACGTCGCCGGTCGCCGCGCCGGGACCGCCCTGCCGGCGGTCGTCACCACGCCGGAGCGGACCGCCGAGTTGATCTTCTCCCCCGCCTGCCGCAACAACCTTAGCCTCTATCTGACCAAGGCCAAGCAGGATGCCGTGCCCACGGGGAGACTGGCGATCATCGTCAAGGGCTGCGACCTGCGCGCTCTGGCCGGGCTGCTGGGGGAATCGCAGGTCAAGCGCGAAAAACTCCATATCATCGGTATCGCCTGCGCCGGAGTCTTCGCCGCCAATGCCGACCAGAGCCTGCCGCTGAGCGCGGAAACCATCGCGAAAAAGTGTCGGGAATGCACCGTCCAGCTGCCTGCGGAGGTCGACTTCACGGCGGGAGCGCTGCCGACGCTGCCGCGACTCACCCCCGTCGAGGCCGAGGAACTGGCCCGGCTGGAGGCCCTGACCCCGGCGGAGCGCTGGGCCTTCTGGAAGGAGCAGTTCTCCCGCTGCATCCGCTGCCTCGCCTGCCGTCAGGTCTGCCCCTTCTGTTTCTGCGCCCAATGCCTCTGCGACCGCAACCGGCCGCAGGCGGTGGAAAACTCGGTGCGGCCGGCGGGCAATCTGAGCTGGCACATCGTCCGCGCCATGCACCTGGCGGGGCGCTGCGCCGGTTGCGCCGAATGCGAACGGGTCTGCCCCATGGACATCCCCCTGAACCTGCTCAACCGCAAGATGGCCGAGGAGTTGAAGGAACGCTTCGATTACGAGGCGGGCCTGACGCCCCAGGAAAAGGGGCCGCTGACCAGCTACCAAGAAGACGACGACGAGTCGTTCATTAAATAATTCGTAAGGGCGCAGCATGCTGCGCCCCTACCGCCGGGACGACACCATCATGCCCAGAACCATCACCGCAGAAAACCTCCAGGCCCTTATCGACGCCCTCGTCGGCGCGGGGATAAGGGTGGTCGGTCCGAAACGGGTCGACACCATGACCCTCTACGCGCCGCTGACCCGGGGGGAGGAGTTGGAGCTAAGCGAACAGCCGCGCCGCTCGGCCAAGGAGACGTTCTTTCCGCCCTGCGAGGAGATTCTGAGCTTCGAGCGGCAGGGGACGAATACCAGCGTCCGCGATCCGGACCTCTCCCGCCTGCCGGCCACGGTGCTGATCGGCCCGCGCCCCTGCGACGCGGCGGCGCCGGAAATCCTCGACGCGGTCTTTTCCTGGGACTATCAGGATGACTTTTTTCTCGAACGACGGCGCAAGATGACCATCGTCGGCATCGCCTGCACCCGCGCCGATGACGCCTGCTTCTGCACGGCGGTCGGTCTGGCTCCCGACAACCGCGAGGGCTCCGACCTCTTCCTCATCCCGCTGGAAGGGGGCGGCTATGCCGCCGAGGCCCTGACCGACAAAGGGGCGGCCCTGCTGGAGCGCCACGGCGAACTCTTCACCCAGGCCGAAAGCGCGCCGCGCCTGCCCCTGGCGGAACCCCACGCGGCAGAATTGGACCTGGCAAAAATCAAGGATTGGCTGGACGGGCACTTCGAAAGCCCCTTCTGGCGGGAAATCGCCGCCCACTGCATCGGCTGCGGCGCCTGTGCTTTCCTCTGCCCGGCCTGCCACTGCTTCGACATCGTCGACGAGGGGAGCGAGGCCAAAGGCTGCCGGCGCAAATCCTGGGACGCCTGCGGCTTCGGCAAATTCACCCTGCACGCCTCCGCCCACAATCCCCGCGATGCCCAAGCCAACCGCTACCGCAACCGGGTTATGCACAAGTTCAAGTACTACCACGACAAGTTCGGCCGCACTCTGTGCACCGGCTGCGGCCGCTGCATCCGCGCCTGCCCCGTCGGCATCGACCTCGCGGCGGTGCTGGAAGACATTAACACTAAAGGATAAAGGTGCGAGGAACGAGGTTCGAGGAAAAGCTTATCCTCGGTCCTCGGTCCTCGTTCCTCGGACCTCAAAACATGCATTTTCCTGATAAAAACATCTACAAGCCTCATCTTGCCGTTATCGAGGCGACCATTGACGAGACCTACGACGTGCGCACCTTTCGCTTGGTCTTTCAGGACGAGCGCATCCGCGACAGCTTCACTTTCCGTTCCGGCCAGTTCGCCGAATATTCGGCTTTTGGTTACGGCGAGGCGACCTTCTGCATCGCCTCGTCGCCGACCCGCACCGGCGCCATCGAGTGCTGCTTCCGCGCCGCCGGGCGGGTCACCGAGGCGCTGCGGCGACTGGAGGTGGGGGATACCATCGGCGTGCGCGGTCCCTACGGCAACTCCTTCCCTATCGAGGAGTTTTACGGCAAGAATCTGGTCTTTGTCGCCGGCGGCATCGCCCTCCCCCCCCTGCGCACCCTGATCTGGAACTGCCTCGACCAGCGGGAGAACTTTGGCGACATCACCATCGTCTACGGCGCCAAGAGCGAAGCGGATCTGGTTTACAAACGGGAATTGGCGGAGTGGCAGGAGCGCGCCGACGTGCGTCTGGTGAAGACCGTCGATCCCGGCGGCGACGGCCCGGGCTGGGACGGCAAGGTCGGCTTCGTGCCGACGGTGCTGGAAGAGGCGGCGCCCGCCGCCGAGAACAGCATCGCCCTGGTCTGCGGGCCGCCGATCATGATAAAGTTCACCCTGCCGGTGCTGGAAAAACTCGGCTTCGCCGACGACGCCATCTACACCACCCTGGAAAACCGCATGAAATGCGGCCTCGGCAAGTGCGGCCGCTGCAACGTCGGCAACGTCTACGTCTGCAAAGACGGCCCGGTTTTCACCGCCGCCCAGGTCAAAGTCATGCCCCAGGAGTTTTGAGGAGAATCCCCTTCCGATACAGAAAAAGCCGGCCGCTCGGAGATGCACCGAGCGGCCGGCTTTTTTGTTATATCAGCGACCGACACTGTCAGTAATGGTAGCGACACTGAGCGATGAAAATCGCGTTCTCCGTGACTTTATAGACCAGACGATGCTCCCGGTCGATCCGCCGCGACCAGTAGCCGGCCCAATGGTGTTTGAGGGGTTCCGGATCGCCGATCCCGGTAAAGGGTTGCCGCTTGATCTCGGTGAGCAGCGTGTTGATCCGCTTCAGCGTCTTCTTATCCGTCTGCTGCCAGTACAGATAATCCTCCCAAGCCTTTTCCGCCCAGGACAGAATCATTCTTCAATCAACTCGTGCCGTTGCGCGCATCCAGCCTCGATTTCGGCGATGGCCTGATTCAGGCGCGCGGCATTTTTCGGGCTGGCCATCAGATAGGCGGTTTCTTCGTAGGCCTGAAAATCCTCCAGGCTGATGACCACGGCGGGCTTGCCGTTTTGGCGGGTAACCAGAACCGGCTTGTGATCGTCATTGACCTTGTCCAGGACACGGGCAAGGTTGCTTCGGAAAGACGAATAATTGATGGTGTCCATGGCGTTCTCCCTCTAAGTTTACGTACTCGAAATTGTACATGTACGCATAATTGTACGCAAGGGATTTATCGAAACGACAGACAACCTTGGCGGGAATTCACCAGAGAACTTGCGTGCCGTAGTCCCTAAAGACGGGGTCAACGGTCACCACCGGGTAGCCGGTGATGAAGGACTGGGCGATAAGCATGCGATCGAAGGGGTCGCGATGGGGACCGGGGAGAGAGCCGGCCCTGAGACTCTGCTCGATGGTGATGGGCAATTCGAGAAAGCGGGCCTTGCGCAGGTAATGGGGCAGTCTGTGCGGCACGTCGCCGGCTTCAGGCAGTTTGCCGAGCCGGGCCTTGGTGGCGATTTCCCAGACCGAGGCGGCGCTGACCCAGATCCGCCGCTCCGGATCGGCGATGGCCTGGCGGGCGCACTCGGAAAGATGCGGATCGTCGAACAGCCACCAGAGCAACGCGTGGGTGTCAAGAATCAGCTCACTCAGGCTTCCCACGACGCCAGCTCCTCCTCGGGCAGGGGCTCGAAAAAAGCCTCCGTCACCCGTCCCTTGGCCAATCCCGGCCGCCGCGGCTCGGCCTTTTCGAGGGGCATCAGCCGCGCCAGCGGCTTCCCCGCCCGGGCGATGACGATCTCCTCCCCGGCCGCCGCCGCGCCGACCAGTTCGGAAAGGTGGGTTTTCGCTTCGTGCAGATTGACAGACCGCATAGACTTACTCCTTTTTTCAACCAACTTGTTAAACCAAGTCTACAGCAAAGAGCCTTCCCGGTAAAGCGCAACATCTGGCCCCCTGCCCCCCCCTTCTCAGCGATAGGGAAAACCGTTCCCATCGAATTTGACATCGTCAAAGGCGAAGATGAATTCGTGATCGACGGCGCGGAAGAACCACTGGTTTTTGTGGTTGAAGCCGATCAGGCGGCTCATGGCGGCCATGTCCAGTTGCCAGCCTTCGGCCGATTGTCGCAACAGATAGGGGGCGGCCTGGCGGTTGTCGACGGGAAAGCGCAGTACGGCCAGATCGCCGGCGATGCGCTCCTCGACGGCGGGCAGGTTCGCTTCCAATCCCTTGCGTTCGTTATTCTGCTGAGCATCGGTTACCAGCCACTTGGCAAAAAAGGCACGCGTCTCCGGGGTATAGAGGCTGAGCTGCGGATCTTTCACCTGCTCGCGCAAGACTTCCAGATAGCGCTCCAGGGTCTGTCGCGGCGTCGGCTGGGCGACGAAACGGCCGCGATCTTCGACAAACCCCTTGGCTTCACTGCCGGAACCGATGGCCACAACACTGCGCGCCCCACCCCCGCCGCTCAGGTGCTCCAGCTTGACCGCCCCGCGATAGTCGGCGGGAACCTCCCCCAGCGCCCGCCCCACCAGCAGCTCCACCGTCGCCTCGATGCCGTCGGCCACCCGGCCGGCGGCGAAAAAGGGCGTCAGCTGTTCCCGTTCAACATAACCGACAAAGCCGTCGGGAAAGATTCCTTCCAGATCGTAGCCGATTTCCAGCCGTACCTGCCCGCCCCGAGGATCGACAAGCAGCAGCACCCCACGCGCCCCACCGGTGGGTTCCCCCAACCGCAACTTCTCGAACAGCTCGACGGCCGCCTGATCCAGATCGCCGGGGCTTTCATCCAAGATGGTCAAGTGGAAGTGGATGTCGAGATCCCGCAGCAGGTGGTCATGATAAGCCGTGAGGCGGCCGACCCGCTTCGGGGCGAGCAGCCCGGCACGGTCGTCGACCAAGGGCAGTTCCTGGCGGTTGGGGCAGCCAGTCAACAAGGTGACGAGCAACAAAAGGGGCACACAGGACAACGGGAACCGGGATATGCGCATCGGTTTTCTCCTTTGAAAAAGAACGGGCATTTTCCCGTCGTTGGTTGTAATTGTAGGCTCATCTGGAATAATTTCCAGTCTTCGAACCACCAACGAGAAACCGACAAGGAGCTTCCATGCCCATCGATCCGCAAACACCCGTCCTCGTTACCGGCGCCACCGGTTATATCGGTGCCCGCCTTATTCCCCGCCTGCTGCAAGCAGGCTACCGGGTACGTGCCCTGGCCCGCACCCCGGCCAAACTCCGCGACCGACCCTGGGCCAACGATCCCGGCCTGGAAATCGTCGCCGGCGATCTCTTCGACCGGGAGTCGATGATCCGCGCCTGTCAGGGCTGCCGCGCCGCCTATTACCTGGTTCATTCCATGAATCCGACCAGCCATGACTTCGCCGCCAGCGATCGCGCCGCCGCCGACAACATGGTCGCCGCCGCCGAAGCGGCGGGTCTGGAGCGGATCATCTACCTGAGCGGCCTCGGCGAGGATGCCCCCGATCTCAGCGAGCACCTGCGCTCGCGGGCCGAGGTGGCGAAGATTCTGCGCGCCGGCAAGACGCCGACGACGGTCCTGCGGGCGGCGATGATCATCGGCTCGGGGAGCGCCTCCTTCGAAATCCTCCGCTACCTGGTCGAGCGCCTGCCGGTGATGGTCACCCCGCGCTGGGTCGACACCCCCTGCCAGCCCATTTCCATCCGCAACGTCCTCACCTACCTGATCGGCTGTCTGGGCTGCGACGACACGATCGGGCAGACCTTCGACATCGGCCAGCCCGAGGTCGTCACCTATCGGCAACTGATGCGCATTTTCGCCGAGGAGGCGGGCCTGCCCCGCCGCTGGATCGTGCCGGTCCCGGTCCTCACCCCGCGCCTCAGTTCCTACTGGATCAACCTGGTCACGCCGGTGCCGGCGGCGCTGGCCCGCCCCCTGGCCGAAGGGTTGCGCAATACCGTGGTCTGCGGCGAAACCCGCATCCGCGAACTCATCCCGCAAGAGCTTCTCGACTGCCGCCAGTCGATCCGCGCCGCCCTCGAACAGTTGCGCGGGCAGACGGTGGAAAGTTCCTGGAGCGATGCCGGCGCCATCCCTCCGGCCGCCTGGAGCACCCCCGGCGATGCCTCCTGGGCGGGCGGCACCCATTACGACGACGCCCGCCAAATCCGCCTGGCCGCTCCCATCGATAAAACCTGGCGGGCGGTCTCCTGTATCGGCGGCGACACCGGCTGGTATTACGCCAACTGGCTCTGGTGGCTGCGCGGCCTGCTCGACCAACTGGCGGGGGGCATCGGCCTACGCCGGGGACGGCGCTGTCCCCTCGAATTGGCGCCGGGAGACGCCCTCGACTTCTGGCGGGTCGCCGAGGTCGACAAGCCCCAGCGCCTGCTGCTCGCCGCCGAAATGAAACTGCCGGGCAAGGCGCTCCTCGAATTCCGCCTCAGCGAAAGCGCGCCGGGAGAAACCCTCGTCATCCAGACCGCCCGCTACCTCCCCCGGGGTCTCACCGGCATCCTCTACTGGTACGCTGTCTGGCCCTTCCACAACTTCGTCTTCGACGGCATGCTCCGCGGCATCGCCCACAGCCTCGACGCAAAAATTCTGCAAGGCCCGGAAAAGACGAAGGATCCGGCAAAGGAAAGGCTGAAGGCTGAAGGCTGAAGGCTGAAGGAATTGAAAATCAATTGGTCTTTCAGGCCAAGCATCTTCCCCCCTAAAACACTTGGTCCAATATGCCAAACATGAAAGCCACTTTTAAAACCATCATCATCAAATCCCAGGAGCAGATGCTGAACGAATGCGCCGAAACGATGAACGCCGTGATGCGCGGCGAACCGGTCGCACCCCAGGAGCCGGAGTACTCTTTCACCAGCTTCGAGGCCTTTCGCAGGGCCATGACTCCGCAGCGTTTCGCCCTGCTCAGGCTCATCCGTGAAAAACGCCCCGACTCTATCAAGGAGCTGGCCGCCCTCGCCGGACGAGACATGAAAAACGTTTCCGAGGATGTCAAAATCCTGCTCGAAATGGATCTCCTCGAATTGGAAAAACGCGGAAAAACCAAGGCGCCCCGCCTGCACTACGACGGTTTTCGCCTCGAAGTCGCGGTCTGATTCACCCAAACGTCATATCCAGGGGCAGGCACAAAGGCCTGCCCCTGCCCCTACCTCTCCCACCATTCGCCCCGCCTGATGTCAACTTCCCCTCCGCTCGCCCTTCCAACACGCGCCGGCATACGGGGAGGTGCTACGAAGTGATCGGCTTATTCCGATGAAAACCATCCACCAATTATGACAGTCCCTGGCGATCCGGATGGGGATTTCTCACCTTGCAGGAATTGCGAGAGCAGGCAGACAGAGCCTCTTGCCTCCCAGATCTTCAATCCGAGATGTTTCGTCGGACGGCCAATAACCTTGACCGATGGCCAGAGTAGAGTCTAAATTGAAAATGTTTTATTTTTATGGATTAGTCGGAGGGATAGATGGTAGTCGGGATCGAAATTCAAACCTGTGGAAGGACCCAAACCGCTGCTGCCAGCATGACACTGGCGGCAGCGGTTTTTAATTTAAACTCCAATTTAGAACGGTCAATTTTAGGGAAAGCTTACGAGTATTTTAGCGTTTTTTGGCACAGGTTTACATTGTAATTTAGATGGCTAAATTGTTTTTCCAAAGATATTAGTTACTTATGATTAGTATTTGGTTTTGGAGGTGGGATGAGTTTGCCTGACATAAACTTTGTAAATATACGGCCCTATGATGGGAGCCGCCATTCTGGTTTTGAAGAACTATGTTCTCAACTGGCTTATCTGGAAACCCCTCCTGGTTATGAGTTTTATAGAAAAGGGCGCGGTGCTGATGCCGGGGTTGAATGTTATCACCGAAACCCCGATGGTTCGGAAGTTGGGTTGCAGGCGAAATATGTTTTTGAATGGGACGGTCTTGGTTCCCAGCTTGACGATTCAATCCGTACTGCTCTCGATAGACATCCTAATCTTAAAGAGTATGTGGTCTGCATCCCATTTGATTTGCCAGATGCCCGAAAAGAAAAAAGCAAATCCGCTCGTGGTAAGTGGGAAGACTGGCGCAAAAAGTGGCTTAAAAAGGCTGAGGATGAGGGTCGAGAGCTATCGATCACTCTATGGGGGAAGAGTGAACTGGTCGGTCGGTTGTCAAATGACAACGCTGTTTATGGCGGTCGGGTTTTATATTGGTTTGATATAGATGCATTTAACCAAGAATGGTTCATTGATCAGTTTGAAAAAACGAAAGCTGCGTTAGGTGCACGATACACGCCTGAGAGTAATGTTGAGTTGCCAATTCGTAAGAACTTTCTCGAGGGTGTAATTTAGTTTGTGTAAATGGCCATTCCGGGGTACACCAGCCCCCCACCCTCTGAGGAGCCCAAATGGCCATCGAAAAAGAACTTCTTGACCGCCTGTTTGCCGATTTCAAGTACACCAA